>JASHYA010000004.1 GCA_030043315.1 Acidimicrobiales bacterium | reverse complement strand
CCGATCGTGAGCATCGTGTTCTTCGTGATGTTGTTCCTGTCGGGTCTCTGGTTCCCTCTCACACCCGGCTCCGGCCTCGCGCAGTTCTCGAAGTGGTTCCCGATCGGACGGCTCATCACGGCCACGTTCGCGCCGTTCCATTTGATCCCGGGCACCTCGTCGTGGGCGTGGGGAGACCTGGGGGTCATCGCCATCTGGGGTGCCGTCGGGGTGGTGGTGGCGGTGCGCCGGTTCCGCTTCGAGCCGCGACGCTCCAAGTAGCCCCCTCGAGGCGGGGACGAAGGTCGCCACGTCGAGTCATGCCGGTCCTGGTGACGTCGCCGACGTGCGGTGCTTTCCGAGCCCACGCAAGACGGTGACCGCCTGCGCGAGAGAGCGGACGCCGACGATGCGGAGGGAGGCCGGCACCGCCAGGCGCGCCGCAGCCGCCTGCCGTGCGGGCACGAAGCACAGTGTCGCTCCGGCGCGCCAGGCGGCGAGCGCGGTCTCCTCGACGGCGCTCACGTCGCCGACGTCTCCGCTCGAGGTGATCGTCCCGGTCGCCGCGACCGTTCGACGACCGGCCAGGTCCGCCCGTGAGAGCACGTCAACGACGCCCAGCGCGATCGCCAATCCGGTCGACGACCCCTCGAGCCCGCCTGCACGGACCGAGACCGGGTGGGGGAACCGGAACGCCTCATCGGTGTCGATGATCACCCCGAGGTAGCCGGCGCGTCGCGCCTGCAGTCCACTGCATCCAGGGATCGCCGACGACCTCGGTACTGACGCGGGCCAGTTCCCGAGCCGGACACGCTCGGTGACGTTCCGCCCTGCGACGATCGTTCTCCTCGAGGTCACCCGAGACCGTTCCACCGTCAGCTCGACCGTTTCGTGTGGCCGCTTGCGATCCAGTGCCCGCGCGAACGTGCAGTCGTCGTCGGTGGCGACACCGTCGACGGCCGTCACGATCTCCCCCTGATGCACGTGCTTCCACACGGGAGATCCGGGCTCCACGGCGAGGACGAGCACACCGGCGTCCCGGCTGCCCACCGCGTACCCCAGCTCGTGAAAGGCCGCAGCTTTGGCGGCGGCCACCGACTGGGCCGCTTCGGCGTTCTCCTCGGAGGAGAGCTCGGACGGCGGAATGCCGGGACCGAGCACTGTCGCGCCCGGCAGGACCTGTGCGTGGCCGAAGACGCCGTAGAAGAGGTAGCCGAAGGCGGAGATCCGTGTCACGTCGACGTCGCTGACAAGGATCTCGCCCCCCTCAGGGTCAGGACGGCCGGAGGTGATCAGGTTCGCGGCCGAGCGTGGCTCGGCGGAGGTGAGGACGTACCGGTCGAGCGGGATCAGGTTGGCGACGATCGAGGCCAGCACGAGCACGGCAGCAATGGCGAGGGAGACGTGCACCCATCGCCAGTCGGTCCGGTCCATGTCACCGCCGCCGGACCTGCCGCCGCCGGGTCGCCCGCCGCCGGGTCGGCCGCCACCGCCGGGCCTGCCGCCGTTACCTCCGTACGGGGGGCCGTGGCCGTTGGAGCGCGGCGGTTCCCACTCCGACAGGTCGAGTGGGGTCTCGGTCGTGGGCCGCGGAAGCGTGGTCGCTGGCATGATCCGCTGTCGAGCACCTCCCCGACATCGTCACCAGAAGAACATCGTGCGTCCGGCCGTGATGGTTGACAAGGGGCATTTGCGCCGGGCTCGGTCGCGCGACGTACGCACGGTTCAGGTTCGGAGGGTCCCCGCACTCGGGGAGCTCGCGGGAACGGGGCAGGTCAGGGATGCAGCACGACCTTGCCGAGCGTGTGTCGCTGCTCGAGAAATCGGTACGCCTCACGTACATTCTCCAACGGGTAGGTGGCGGCGATGGGGATCTCGAGCCGGTCCCCGGCGATCAGCTCTGCAAGCTCCGCCAGCACCTCGGCGCTCGCTCCCACGGCACTCCCGTCGGTCTTGGCGCCGGTCCGTGCCGCCGCGTCCCAGTCGGAGATGGTGTCGACCCGGTCGGGCTTCACCCCGAGCTGGAGCGCCAGGTCCACGTAGCCGCTGCCGAACGTGTCGATGAAGGCATCGACCCCGCCCGGTGCCACCGCGCGGATGCGCTCGTCGACTCCGTCACCGTAGGCAACCGGAGTGACACCGTGAGCTGCCAGCCACGCATGGTGGCCGGGACTGGCGAGACCGATCACCTGCGCCCCCGTGTCCCGGGCGAGCTGCACGGCGATCGTGCCGACACCGCCGGCGGCGCCGGAGACGACGACCACCTCGTCGCTCGACGGGGCAACGGCGCGCACCGCCGCCCACGCGGTCGACCCGGCCACGAAGAGCGCGCCGGCCGGGTCCCAACCCACTCCGTCAGGACGGGGCGTGAGGTGGCCGGTCTCCACGACGACGAGCTCGGCATGGCTGGCCCGCCGGTCGGACCAGCCGATGACCTCGTCGCCGGGCGAGACGTCGCCGACGCCTGGGCCGACCGACTGGACGACGCCGGCAAGGTCGCTGCCTTCCCCCGAGGGAAACGTCGCCGGCCACCGGTCGTGGAGGAGGCCCTTGCGGATGGACGCCTCGCCTGGATTGATGCCGGTGGCCTTCACCGCCACGAGCACCTCTCCGGCGCCCGGGACGGGGTCCGGGACGTCGACGACCTGGAGGACGTCGACGTCGCCGTACTGGTCGAAGCGAACTGCTCTCACGATCAGCCCTCCCCTCGAGGTTCACGCCGGCCGTACCGTGGCACGGCCGGCCGTGATCACGTCACGTCGCGCCGGATCACCACGTGGCCGCCTCCCGGGGGCCGCCCCAGGCGGGAGTCGGCTGGTGGGGTGCCGACCTCGGGAGCGGTCCCGGTTGTCCTGGGCCCCGGCGTGGCGCCGGCGACCACCTCCGGCGGAGCCGCGCGAGGGTCGAGGTCGCGCACGGCAATCGTCGTGCCGCCGAGGTGCCGGACGCGACCGAGATGCGACTCGCCACGCGGCGCGTCGTCGTGCTCCCGAACGTGGACGCCTGGTCGGGTTTGGACGTCCGGGCGGGCGATGACCAGATACCCGACCAGGACCACCAGCACGGCCACGGCGCCGAGCGCCACGGGTCCGTCGCCCAGGTTGATCCCGCTGATGGAGTGCGGCTTGCTCAGGTAGTCGGCGATGGAGGCGCCGAGCGGGCGGGTGATCACGTACGCGCACCAGAATGCCACGACGCTGTTCAGCCCGAATTTCGACCAGGCGAGGGCGGGCACGAGGATGACCACGAAGAAGAGGACGGCCGACCCGAGGTACCCGAGCCCCACCTCCGTCGCGGTGAAGTCGCCGAGCGCGGTGCCGAGGGCGAACGTGGAGAAGACGGTCGCCCAGTAGAAGAGCTCTCGTCGCGTGGTGGTGATGCTGTGGATCGACAGGGTCCGCTCGCTCCTGTACCAGGTGATGAAGACCGCCGTGAGGACGACCGCCCAGATGACGGTCGTGCCGGCGTAGGGAATGCCCAGGTAGAGGTGCATGAAGTCCGCGATGCCGGTGCCGGAGACGGCGACGGCGTAGGCGAGGAACCAATACGGGGCCGCGTGGTAGCGGCGCGTCCGAAATTGCCAGGCGAGCGCGACGACGAGCAGCAGCACCTCGATCGCGCCTCCGACCACCCTCCCGAGGCTGTCGATCGAGAGGAAGTCCGAGGTCGCCTCCCCGCCCGCGGTGGTGACGACCTTCACCACCCAGAAGATGAGGGTGATCTGCGCGGGGACCTTCACGGCAGTGGGTTCTGGGAAGATCCGGCGTACGGCGTGCACTCGCAAGGGTCGTTCCCTCGGCATCGTGGCGGCGGGTTGCGCGCCAGAACCTTACCCGGCCTCCCGCAGGAGCCCGCGACCTCTCCGCCACGCTCGGTGGCCGTCTCCACCGTGCAGGCGGTGCCCGTTCCCTGACGCCCCCTGGCCGGGACGGGCTCATACACTGCCGTTGTGGTCGCGCCGGAAGGCTCGACGGTCCCCGTGAAGCGGGCGATCCCCGAGAAGACCGTCCACGTGGGCAGGAGGGTCTTCCTGGGCATGGTCGCGCTCGGCGCGGCCGGAACCGCCTTCGGTGCGGCAGTCCAGAGCCGCGTGGGCCGCGCCCTCGGCTCGGGGCTCGGGAGCTTCCTCCCGGGCGGAGACCGCTTCCAGATCTACAGCGTGAGCGGCACCTTCCCGGAGATCGCGCCGAGCGCGTACCGCCTGTCCGTCTCGGGCCTGGTCGAGCGGCCGGCCACCCTCACGTTCGCCGATCTCGAGGCCATGCCCCACGTCCGGCTCGTGAAGCCCTTCCATTGCGTCACGGGCTGGATCGTTCCCGGCGTGCACTGGGAGGGCGTGCTCCTGTCGCACATCCTCGACACCGTCGGACTGCGACCCGGTGCGGTCGCTCTCGCGTTCGACTCCTACGACAGGGTGGACACCGAGAGCCTCACCATCGAGCAGGCACGCCTCCCGGACGTGATCGTCGCCACCCGCATGCTCGGTGCTCCCATCACCACGGACCATGGTGGGCCGGTGCGGCTCTATGTCGCTCCCATGTTCGGCTACAAGTCGATCAAGTGGCTCTCCGCCATCCGGGTGGTCGACGCGGTCGAACCGGGCTTCTGGGAGGAGAACGGCTATCCGGTCAACGGCTGGCTGAACGGGTCCACCGCGACAGCTCCACCGCCCGGTGCCTGAGAAGACCAGGCCCTCCGGCGCGAGGCCAGGTGCACCGCTGCGCCTCCTGCGTTTCGACCGCGTGCAGCGTGCCGCGCACTGGGCGAACGCCGCGCTCTTCGGCCTGCTCGTGCTGACCGCCCTACCGCTCTACTTCCCCTCCGTCGAACGCGTCGTCGGCCGTCACGTCCTCGTCGCCACGATCCACGTCTGGGCCGGGATCGCGTGGCCGGTGCCGCTGCTCGTGTCGCTCATCGGTCCGTGGGGCGCTCGCATGCGGCGCGACGTTCGCCGCTTCAACCGGTGGACGCGCAGAGAGCTCGACTGGCTGTGGCACTTCGGGAACGTGGATCTCGAGAAGGACAAATTCAATCCGGGCCAGAAGCTGAACGCCGTGTTCATCGGCGGCGCGATCGTCGTCTTCCTGGGTACCGGCGTCGTCATGAAATGGTTCGGCCTCTTCCCGGTGGACTGGCGCACCGGGGCGACCTTCGTGCATGAGGTCCTCGCGTTCGTCGTCGTCGCGGTCGTGCTCGGCCACATCCTCATGGCTCTCACGCATCGTGACGCGCTGCGCTCGATGGTGCGCGGCTGGGTCACCGTCGCATGGGCACGTCGGAACGCGCCGCGCTGGGCGCGCGAGGAGCTCGATGGCGCTCGCCCGACCGAGCCAACGGCGCCGAGGTCGCCAACTCCTCAGCGACGAGCGGCGTCGCGGGGTTGAGGCTCCGTTTCCCACCACCACGCGAGACCGGTGAGCCCCGGTCCGGTGTGCGCGAGCACGACCGAGCTGAGTGGCGCCACGTACAGCTCTGCGTCCGGGGCGAGTTCGTGTACGAGCGCCGAGAGTGCCTCGGCGGCACGCGGCTCGCCCGACTCGAGGACGGCTGCGCGGAGCCGGGCGCCGGGGTGCGCATCGGCGCGGCAGGCCGCCACGATGCGGACCATCGCGCCGCCGACGGTGCGCGCCGGCCGGCGGCGAAGGACGTGCCCCCGTGCGAATTCGAACATCGCGTGCACGCCGAGGGATCTCCCTGCGCGAGCGACGATCCCAGGTACCCGCCCGCTCCCTGCTAGGTAGTCCAGCTGGTCGAGAAAGGCGATCAGGCGCACGCGGGCCGCGACGTGGCGAGCCACCCTCGTGACCTCCTCAAGGCTCGACCCCGAGCGCGCGGCGCGGGCCGCGGCCATCACGACGAGGCCCTGGCCGCCGGCCGCGGTCCCGGTGTCGACGACGTCGACGCGCCCGGCTTCTCCGTAAGCGGCGGCGGTGACCGCCGACTGGAAGGACGCGCTCATCCGGCGGGCGACCGTCGCGATGACCACGGGTCGGCCGCCCAACGCCTCGAGGGTCTGGAGGTAGGCGCCCGGGCTCGGCGCCGAGGTGGTGACGCGTCGGCGCGCTGCTTTCTCGACGACCTCGACCGGCCGAGGACCGCCGTCGGGGTACACGTCGTCACCGATCGCGATCGTCATCGGCACCACCTGGATGCCGAGATCTCGGACCTCGTTCTCCGGCAGCGAGGCGGCGCTGTCGGTCACCACGGCCACCGTTTCCTGGGCGTCGGTCACCGCACCGGCTCCCGGGCGTCCGTCGTCGGCCCCGGGGTGTCCCGGTCGAACAAGAGGCGGGAGAAGAGGCGTGCCGTGAGCGGGACGTCCGCCGCGCCGGTGGCTCCGTTCGAGCACGATCCCGACGTGAGGGGAGCGTTGCCGAGCGCCCGCTTGACGACCATCGGAGCGGAGATGGAGAGTCCCAACGCGACCCCTGCTGCCCCCCGCCGGATGCCGAGCACAGGGACGAGACCCAGGGCTGCGAGCAGGGTCGCGAGCCCGCTCGTGCGCAGGAGCCTCCCCGCGGCCATGCCCGCGAGGAGCACGACGGTGCCCTCGGGAGCGAGCACGAGCGTCGCACCGAGTGCGGGGGAGAGGCCTCGGCCTCCTGCGCCACCGAGCCACGGCGACCAGTTGTGGCCGGCGATCGCCGCCCCGGCCGAGAGGGCACCGAGGAGCCGGGCCACCTCGCGGCCGGCCGGCGTGCGCCGTGGCGCCCGGAGGTCCACGACGCGGCGAGCGAGCAGCGGCCCGATGGCGCCCTTGGCGACCTCCACGACCCCTGCGGCGACCAGTGGCCCGAACCCGGCCACCTCGTAGAGCGCGGAGCCCGAGACCGTGCCCGAGCCGACCCGTCGAAGATCGGTGCCTGCGAAGCGTCCCGCCGCGAGCTGGGAGAAGGGCACCGAGCCCGCGAGGTAGGAGACAGCCACGACCGCGACGGGCGCCGCGCCACCTCCCGCCCTCCCCGTGGTGGCGGCGCCGCGGCTCACCGTCGTCGGTCGTCAGCCTGGTGGTTCAGCCGGAAGATGTCGTCGCCCAGTCGTCGTCGGAGAACGGCTCGGTGCGCTCGGCGTCGATGCCGACCCTCTCGCCTTCCTCGGCGACCGGGAGCTCCTGCTCGAGCACGTCCGCGTCGGGGGCGTCCGGCGGGATGGGGTGGAAGTCGCGCCCGCGGCGCGCGGTCGGCATCTCCTGTTCGAGGCGATCCGCCTCAGGGACCTCGTCGGGTGCCATCGAGTCGAGCCTACCCACGGGATCCCCGCACCATCCCTGGTTTCCGCGGTTCGCGAACGAGCGGCCGTAGCATGCGGTCCGTGACACTGAGCCAGAGGACGGACGAGACGCGGAACGCCACGGCGGGGCGGACCGTGCGCGCCGCCCGGCTCGTCGAGCACACCAAGCCGCTGGTCGTTCGCCGCGTCCCCCTGCCCGAGCCGGGCCCCGACGACGTCGTCGTGGAGATGGCCTTCGCCGGTGTGAACCCCGTCGACCGCTACGGCGCAATCGGACGCGTGGCTGCAGATGGGCCGCTGCCCCGCACGCTCGGCGTCGAGGGGGTCGGTAGTGCCGAGGGGAGGTGGGTGGTGATGCACGGCCATGGCCTCGGGACCGCGCGTGACGGGCTGTGGGCGGATGCCGCAGTGGTGCCGCGCGCTGCCTGCGTCGCGGTGCCGGACGGGGTCGAGCCGGCCGTGGTGGGTGCGCTCGGTGTGGCGGGGGCCACCGCGTACAGGACGGTTACGGACCTCGCCAAGGTGACGCGGGACGACCGGGTCGTGGTCCTCGGGGCGAGCGGTGGCGTGGGCAGCATGATCGTGTCGCTGGTCCACGCCATCGGCGCGCAGGTGTGGGGGCAGACCGGGAACGGGGACAAGGCTCGTGCCATCGAAGAGAGCGGTGCCGACCGGTCGGTCGTCGCGGACGCGGGCACGCTCGCTGCGGCCGTCGCCGAGCTTCGCCCGACCGTCGCCTTCGACGCGCTCGGCGGCGGCTTCACTGGCGCCGCCATCGAGGCGCTCGAGCCGCGCGGGCGGCTGGTCCTGTTCGGCGCGAGCGCTGGCCCTGAAGGACTCGTCCCGCTTCTCGCGCTGTACCGCAAGCACCTGACGGTTCTCGGCTACGGAGGGCTCATCGAGCCGGCCGACACCGTCCGTCGCAGCCTCGAGGGGGCGCTCGAGGCCGTCCGCGACGGGCGGATGACGGTCAGGATCGACTCGATCCTCGCGCTCGAGGACGTGAACGAGGCGCTCCGCCGGATCGAGCGCCGGGAGGTATCGGGGAAGCTCGTCCTCCGCCTGGGCGAGGAACGGTAGGTAGGGCCTGCCCCGCGCGGACGTAGCCTGGTCTTGCCGGACAGGAGGTGACGTGCCGACTCACGAGGTGACGAACCAGCCAACCGTTCTCGCGGACTACGACGTCGCGCAGGACGCGACCCTTCTCACCGCACTGCACGCGTTCGGCGCCGGGTGGGCCGAGAACGAGGTCCACGAGGTTGGGCGTCTCGCCGGAGCGGGCCACGTCGCGGAGATGGCGAGGATCGTGAACGACAACCCGCCTGTGCTGCGCACGCACGACCGCTTCGGTAACCGGATCGACGAGGTCGAGTTCCATCCGTACTGGCACGAGCTCATGCGACTCGCGCTGTCTCAGGGGCTGCACGCGGCGGCGTGGCGGACACCGCGGCGCACGGCGCAGACGGCGCGCACCGCGAAGTTCTTCGTGTGGGGGCAGGCCGAGGCCGGACACCTGTGCCCGGTGTCGATGACCTACGCCGTGGTCCCCGCGTTGCGCCACGCGCCGGAGCTGGCCGCGCGTTTCGAACCGCTGCTCGAGTCGTCGGACTACGACTTCGGACTGCGAGACCCCGAGACCAAGCGCGGTCTCATCGCGGGCATGTCGATGACGGAGAAGCAGGGTGGATCCGACGTCAGAGCCACCACGACCACGGCCACGCCGGACGGCCATGACATCTTCTGCATCGTGGGGCACAAGTGGTTCACCTCGGCGCCGATGTCGGACATCTTCCTCGTCCTGGCCCAGGCACCCCGCGGGCTCTCGTGCTTCTGCGTCCCCCGGGTCCTGCCGGGTGGCGAACGCAACGCGATCCGTCTGCAGCGGCTGAAAGACAAGCTCGGGAACCGTTCCAACGCGTCTGCGGAGGTCGAGTACGAGGGGGCGGTCGGGTGGCTCGTCGGTGAGGAGGGCCACGGTGTCCGCACGATCATGGAGATGGTCTGTGCGACCAGGCTCGACGCGATGACCTCCAGCGCGGCCTCGATGCGGTGGGGCGCGGTGCAGGCGGTCCACCATGCACGCAACCGTCGGGCGTTCGGTGCGCTCCTCGTCGACCAACCGCTCATGGCGAACGTCCTCGCCGACCTGGTCGTCGAGTCGGAGGCGGCGACGCTCCTGTCCCTGCGGCTCGCCGCCGCGACCGACCACGCGGCTGCAGGTGACGATGCCGAGGCCGCCTTCCGGAGGATCGCGCTCCCCGTCGGGAAGTACTGGATCTGCAAACGCGCACCCGCCCACGCTGCCGAGGCGCTCGAGTGCCTGGGGGGCAACGGCTACGTCGAGGAGTCCCAGATGCCCCGCCTCTACCGCGATGCGCCGTTGAACTCGATCTGGGAGGGCTCGGGCAACATCGCGGCGCTCGACGTGCTCCGGTCGATGGCGACCCGCCCAGAGACCGTGGACGCCTTCTTGGACGAGGTGCTCACCGCGGCGGGCGAGGACGCGCGCCTCGACCGGGCGGTGGAGGCGGTCCGCAAGGAGGTCGTGGATGCCGGCGACCTCTCGGTGCGGGCCCGGCGCATCGCCGAGCGCATGGCGCTGGTTCTCCAGGGGTCGCTCCTCGTCCGGCACGGTGCGCCTTCGGTCGCCGATGCGTTCATGTCATCGCGGCTAGACGGCGACCGCGGAGGCGCCTTTGGCGACCTTCCCGCGTCCGTCGACCTGCGGACGGTCCTCGAGCGGGCCGCAGTGGACGCGGGGAGCACACCTCGTGGTTTGCCCGGTTCGGGCTCCGGTGGTACCTCATGGTCGACCGGCACCCGCAGGGCCCGGCCAGAGTCGATCGGGTAGGAACGAGGCGAGGGAGGCGACAGCGGGATGTGGGGAGCGCGCGCCCTCGGACGGGGCGACGAGAACCAGGGGAGTGCAGATGCTGAGTGCAACGCGCCGGCGGCTCGGCGACGGGCGCCGTGACACCACGGGCATCGGCTCTGACGGGGTCGGGTGAGCCGCAACTGGCGGCGCGCAAGCCGCCCGGTGTCCCGCGCCGCGCGGTGATCGAAGACGTCCGACCGACGGTCGACGGTGGTCGCTTCCCGGCGAAGGCGGCGGTCGGCGACCTGGTCGGCGTCGAGATGACCGCCTTTTGCGACGGTCACGATCTCTTGGCCTGCGACCTGCGCGTCCAGCGCGAGGACGACCCGTCGTGGACGACGACCGAGATGGCGCCGCTCGGGAACGACCGGTGGAGAGCCACGTTTCGGGCGGAGGTCGTCGGCCGCTACCGCTTCTCGGTCCGCGCCGGCGTCGATCGGTACGCGACGTGGCTGCGCGATGTGTTCGCACGCGCGGACGCCGACCAGGACGTGGAAAGCGAGCTCCTGGTCGGTGCCGAGCTGCTGGCGAGAGCAGCCGCCCGGGCGAACGGCCCAGACAAGAGGCTGCTCGCGGCGGCGGCGGACTGCTTGGCGAACGCCGACGATGGCCTGACGTCGCCGGCCAACGCGGCAGGCGGCGACGCTGCGGCCACCGATCCCGCTGCCACCGATCCGGCAGCCACCGGTCCGGCAGCCATCGACCCGGGCGACCAGACCGTGGGCAGGATGCTGCGGAGCGACGGTCTCACCGAGCTCGTCCGGCGCTACCGGCCGACGTCGGACGCGACCACCTCTGCGACCTACACGGTGGTCGTCGATCCCGAGCTCGCGCGCTTCTCCACCTGGTACGAGCTGTTCCCTCGGGGTGCTTCACCCGATCCCGGCCGGCCGGGCACCCTCGCGGACGTGCGGGCCCGCCTCGACTACGTGGCCGAGCTGGGTGCCGACGTCCTGTACCTGCCGCCGGTCCATCCCATCGGCACTACGGCCCGCAAGGGCCCGGACGGCAGCACGGTGTCCGGCCCCGGCGATCCGGGGAGCCCGTGGGCGATCGGGTCGGAGGACGGGGGCCACTGCGCGATCGACCCGCAGCTGGGCACGTTCGAGGACTTCGACCGGTTGGTCGCCGCCGCAGCCGAACGGGGGATCGCCGTCGCGCTGGACCTCGCCTTCCAGTGCTCGCCGGATCATCCATGGGTGCGCGAGCATCCGGGGTGGTTCCGGCACCGCCCGGACGGGTCGATCCGGTACGCGGAGAACCCGCCGAAGCGCTACGAGGACATCTACCCGCTCGACTTCGAGACCGAAGACTGGTGGGGCCTGTGGCTCGCGCTGCTCGACGTCGTGCGCTTCTGGATCGGACGCGGGGTGCACGTCTTTCGCGTCGACAATCCGCACACGAAGCCCTTCTCCTTCTGGGAGTGGCTCATCGCCACGGTGAAAGAGGACCACCCCGACACGATCTTCCTCTCCGAGGCGTTCACTCGTCCCGCGGTCATGTACCGGCTCGCCAAGCTGGGATTCAGCCAGTCCTACACCTACTTCGCGTGGCGCAGCACGAAGTGGGAGCTCGAGTCGTACATGCAGGAGCTCGCGCTCGTCGCGGACTACTTCCGGCCGAGCTTCTGGCCGAACACGCCCGACATCCTCACTGAGATCCTGCAGACCGGAGGAACGGCGGCCTTCGTGGCCCGCCTCGTCCTCGCGGGGACGCTGACCTCGAGCTACGGGGTGTACGGTCCCGCGTTCGAGCTGCAGGAGCACGTGCCACGTTCTCCCGGATCCGAGGAGTACGCCGGCTCGGAGAAGTACGAGGTCCGTCACTGGGACCTCGACAGAGCCGACAGCCTCGCCCCGCTGATGGCGAGGCTGAACTCGGCGCGACGGGAGCACCCGGCGCTGCAGCGCAACGACACGCTTCGCTTCCACTCGACCGACAACGACCAGCTGATCGCGTACTCGAAGACCGCCGACGCCGACGCCGTGCTCGTCGTGGTGAACCTCGACCCTAAGTACCGCCAGTCAGGTTGGGTGCACCTTGGGGAGCTCTCCCGCAGGCCGGGCGAGCCGATCGAGGTCCGCGACCTCCTCACGGACGCGTGCTACCGATGGGAGGGGACGCACAGCTTCGTCATCCTGGACCCGGCGACCGTGCCCGCGCACGTGCTCGCGATCTCCGGGCGGGGACGACCGCCCGCGACGGGAGCCCCGTGACGGTGCCCGAGGAGCGTTCTATGCAGATGGCGCGGAGCGTCCCGGTGGGGACGACCGCCCACTGGTACGAGGACGCCGTCTTCTACGAGCTCCACGTCCGCGCCTTCAACGACAGCAACGGCGACGGCATCGGGGACTTCCGGGGACTTGTCCAGAAGCTGGACTACCTGGAGGAGCTGGGCGTCACGACCCTTTGGCTGTTGCCCTTCTACCCCTCGCCGCTGCGCGACGACGGGTACGACATCGCCGACTACCGCGACGTCCACCCGTCCTACGGGACCCTGCGCGATTTCCGTTCGTTCCTCCGTGAGGCCCACCGACGCCGCCTGCGGGTCGTCACCGAGCTCGTGCTCGCACACACCTCGGACATGCACCCGTGGTTCCAGCGCGCACGGCGATCGCGGCCCGGCAGCTCGTACCGCGACTTCTACCTGTGGAGCGACACGCCGGACCGCTTCAGGGATGCCCGCATCATCTTCCAGGACTTCGAAAGCTCCAATTGGGCGTTCGACCCGGTGGCCGGGGCCTACTTCTGGCATCGCTTCTACTCGCACCAGCCGAGTTTGAACTACGACAACCCGGCGGTGCAGCAGGCGATGTTCGACATCGTCGACTACTGGCTCGACATGGGCGTTGACGGCCTCAGGCTCGACGCCGTTCCCTATCTGTACGCGCGCGAGGGCACCTCCTGCGAGAACCTCCCCGAGACCTTCGAGTACCTACGTCGGCTCCGCGCACACGTCGACGACCGCTACTCCTCGGACCGGATGTTGCTCGCGGAGGCCAACCAGTGGCCAGAGGACGCGGTCGCCTACATGGGCAAGGGCGACATGTGCCAGATGGCCTTTCACTTCCCCCTCATGCCGCGCATGTTCATGGCGGCCCGCCAGGAGGACCGGTTCCCCATCGTCGACATCCTTGCGGAGACGCCGCCCGCGCCGCCGGACTGCCAGTGGGCGCTGTTCCTGCGCAACCACGACGAGCTGACCCTCGAGATGGTCACCGACGAGGAGCGGGACTACATGTACCGCTCGTACGCGCAGGACCCGAGAGCCCGGGTGAACGTCGGGATCCGGCGCCGGCTGGCCCCGCTGCTCGGGAACGACCGGGCGCTCATCGAGATGATGAACGGCCTCCTCTTCTCCCTGCCCGGAACGCCGATCGTCTACTACGGGGACGAGATCGGGATGGGGGACAACATCTACCTCGGCGACCGTGACGCCGTGCGTACGCCGATGCAGTGGAACTCCGACCGGAACGCCGGGTTCTCGAGGGCCAACCCCCAGCAGCTGTACCTGCCGGTGGTGATCGATCCCCTCTACCACGCGGCGGCGGTGAACGTGGAGGCTGCAGAGGCGAACCCGAACTCTCTCCTCTGGTGGATGCGCCGCATGATCCACCTCCGGCAGCAGTACAAGGCCTTCAGCCGGGGGACCCTCGAGCACCTTCGACCGGACAACCGCAAGGTGCTCGCCTTCCTCCGGCGCTACGAAGACGAACTGCTCCTCGTGGTCGTGAACCTCTCGCGCTTCGTCCAGTGCGCCGAGCTCGACCTCTCCGAGCTGTGGGGCGCCGTCCCGGTGGAGCTGTTCGGCAACATGCGCTTTCCCGCGGTCGGCGAGCTGCCGTACTTCCTGACGCTCGGTCCGCACGGCTTCTACTGGTTCTCGCTCGAATTCGACCGCGAGACCCGCCGCGGCCCGGACGCCCGGCTCAGCGCGTGGCGACGGTGGGACGAGGTCCTGTCCGACCCGCGGCCGCTCGAGTCGGTGCTCGTGCCGCACATCGCCGGCAGGAGGTGGTTCGTCTCAAAGACCCGCACCATCACGTCAGTCACCGTTCTCGACTCCCTTGCGGTCGGCGATCGCGCGGCACCCCTCGCGCATCTCGTGATCGTGCGGGTCGAGCTCGACCAGGGATCGCCCGAGCAGTACCTCCTCGCGCTCGGGTACGCCGGAGGTGAGAAGGCACAGGCGGTGCGCCGATGGCACCCGGACGCGATCGTTGCGGACCTTCAGGTGGCCGGCGAGTCGGGCGTCCTGTACGACGCAGTGTGGGATCCTGAGCTCTCGAGGGTGGTCTTCGAGATGATCGGCAAGAGGCGGTCGCTGCCGTCGCGCGAGGGCCGTGTGTGGGGTGCGCCTGCGCCCGCCTACCGCGCTATCCGCCGCCTCGTGCCGGACGACGTGCAGCCCTCACCGATGGCCGCCGAGCAGTCCAACAGCTCGGTCGCCATCGCGGACCGGGCGATTCTGAAGTACATCCGGCGACTCGAGGAGGGGACGAACCCGGGCGTCGAGCTCCCCCGATTTCTCG
Organism: Acidimicrobiales bacterium; assembly: GCA_030043315.1. Classification (GTDB taxonomy): domain Bacteria; phylum Actinomycetota; class Acidimicrobiia; order Acidimicrobiales; family RAAP-2; genus JAJYVT01. The sequence continues at coordinate 13,258 of JASHYA010000004.1, read as the reverse complement.
CCGAGCGCGCGCACTTCGAACACGCTCCCCGCTCGGGGGGAAGTCTCGAATACCGATCGAATCAGCGGGCGAGCCGCCCCATCACGCTCGCATCGCTCGAGGAGATGGTGCGGAACGAGAGTGACGGTTGGAGCTACGTCGTCGACGCGCTGAACAGCCGTCTGGAAGAGGCGCTCGCCCACGGCGCGGAGAGGGCGGACGGCTTCCTCGTGCCGCTGGTCCCCGAGATCCTCGGGCTGACCGCGGACGAGGAGCCACCGGGCGAGCTCTTCGACCACGTCGAGTGGGCATCGACGCTCGGACGCAGGACCGGTGAGCTCCATGTCGCGCTGGCCTCGGACGCGTCGGACCCGTCGATGGCGCCCGAGCCGATGACCCCCGTCGACCGGCTGTCCCTCTACCACGGCGCCGGCAGCTTCGCGCGGCGCACCTTCCGTCAGCTGCGGGAGGCCGGGATCGGCACATCACCTGCCGTTGCGTCGGTGCTCAGGCGGGAGCGGGAGGTCGGTGAGCGCTTCCGCGCCATCGCCACGGTGCCGGCTGCCGCGCAGCGGATCCGGGTACACGGTGACTATCACCTCGGTCAGGTCCTGTGGACCGGGAAGGACATCGTGATCATCGACTTCGAAGGCGAGCCCGTACGCTCGCTCGGACAGCGCCGCCTCAAGCGGCCGGCGACGATGGACGTCGCCGGCATGATCCGCTCGTTCCACTACGCGTCGCGGGTGGTCGCGATGCGCGCGGACCGGGACCTTGTCGGTCCGCAAGGCCACCGCGAGCTCGAGCCCTGGCTCTTCCGCTGGTACCGGTGGATGTCCGCCGGTTTCGTCCGGTCCTACCTCGCCGTGCCCGGCGTCGACCTGCTCCTTCCTGCCGACCGCACGGAGCTCGGGGTGCTGGTCGATTTCTTCGTGCTCGAGAAGGCGGTGGCCGAGCTGGCCTACGAGGCGAACGCCCGTCCGGACTGGGTAGACATCCCCGCACGGGGGATCCTCGACGTGCTGGACGACGTCCCGTGAGCGCGGAGCTGCGGACCCTCGCGCAGCTCTACGACGTCCAGGCCTCCTACGTCGACGCGTCGGGCGCGCGACGGGACGCGAGCACCGACTCCCTCCGTGCAGTCCTCGCAGCGCTGGGCGCGCCCGTCACAGACCTCCCCTCGGCCGTCCGCCAGGAGCGACTCCGCCGTCACACCCAGCTCCTCGAGCCCGTGACCGCGGTTCCCGCCGTGGGCACCCAGGCCGTCGAGGTGGCCCTCCCGAGGTCGGTGCACCCGCGTGACTGCTGGCTCGTCCTCGACGCCGAGGACGGCACGACCCGCCGCATCCGGCTCATGGCTGCCGTCCACCGCCCGCTCGGCTCGGCGAGCGTGGAAGGGCGTGCGGTGGACCGCTACGAGGCGCAGCTCAGCACCCCGCTCGAGATGCTCCCGCCCGGCTACTACCGGCTGCAGCTGGAAGGGCCCGGGGTCGACGCGGCAGCGCTCGTCGTGGTGGCGCCTCGATGTCCCCTTCCCGACCGGGGATGGGCCGCCTTCCTGCCGGTGCACGCGATGCGCACGAGCTCGGATTGGGGGGTCGGCAGCCACACGGCGCTCCGCGAGGTGGCACGACGGGTCGGCGCCCTCGGCGGCGATCTCGTGGGCACGTTGCCGCTCTACCCCGGCTACTACGACGAACCGCTCGAGATCAGCCCCTACCTCCCGGTGACCAGGCTCGGCTGGAACGAGCTGTACGTCGACCCCACGCTCCTCCCCGAGCTCGAGGCGTCGTCCGACGCACGCGAGCTCCTCAGGTCCGACGCCTTCACCACCGCGCTCGGCAACGCCCGGCACGCCGCGCTGGTCGACTATCGGTCCTCCATGGACCTCGTCCGACGGGTGCTCGAACCTCTCGCCCACGCGCTGTACTCCGGACCTTCCGCGCGTCGGGACGCTCTCGAGGTGTTCGCGCGGGAGCGGCCCGACATCGTCGCCTACGCGCGCTTTCGGGCAGGACAGCCCGTGGTGCCCATCGTCGCGCGGGGCGGCGGCGGTGCCGTCCCCGACGACGACGCCGCGAGGTACCACCTGTACGTCCAGTGGGTCGCCGAGCAGCAGCTCGCCGAGGCGGGCGACAACCTCTTTTTGGACCTGCCCGTCGGCGTCCACCCCAAGGGCTTCGACACGCGCTTCGAACCGGAGTCCTTCGCGAACGGCGTCGAGGGCGGGGCCCCGCCGGACCCCTTCTTCGCGAAGGGCCAGCGCTGGTCGTTCCGGCCGCTCCACCCAAGGGGGTTGCGGGAGCAGCGTTACGGTCACGTCATCGCCGTGCTGCGGCACGCAATGCGGCACGCGTCGGTCCTACGGCTCGATCATGTGATGGGCCTCTACCGCCTCTTCTGGGTGCCCGACGGTGTCGACGCCACGGACGGCGTCTACGTCCGTTACCGCGACGACGAGCTGCGAGCGATCGTTGCCCTCGAGGCCGAGCGCTCGCGTACCGCGGTGGTGGGGGAGGACCTCGGCACCGTGCCGGAGGAGGTTCGTCGAGGCATGAGGGACGACCGGATGCTGCGCTCATGGGTGCTGCAGTTCGAGATCTCCGCCGACGCGCCCCTGCCCGACCCGCCCGAGCTGTCGATGGCGAGCATCGGCACGCACGATCTGCCGCGCTTCGTCTCGTTCTGGGAGGCGCCAGAGCGCGCGCGGTGGCGCCGAGCGCTCGGCGGCGACGCCCGCCGGGGCCTCCGCGCGTGTCTCGACCATCTCGCGGCGGGCCCCGCACGACTCGTGCTCGCGGACGTAGAGGACCAGTGGCTCGAGCGGTGGCCGCACAACCGCCCCGGGACCGGCGCGGAGGCCGGGAACTGGCAGCACCGGTCTGCGCGTACGCTCGAGGAGATCTTCGCCGACGACGATGTCACCTCGGCGTTCAAGAGGATCGACGCGCTCCGGCGTCAGGAGGAGCCGGGGTGATCACTGCCGACGACCTGTTCCTCTTCAACGAGGGGTCGCACCGTCGTCTCGCGGAGAAACTGGGCGCGCACCTCTGCGTCGACGGCGTCCGCTTCGCCGTATGGGCGCCGGCTGCGCGGGACGTGTCCGTCGTGGGCGACTGGAACTTCTGGCAGCGCGACGCCGACCCGCTGTCGCCCTGCGCGAGCTCGGGGATCTGGGAGGGTGTCGCCGGGCACGCGAGAGCGGGCCAGGTCTACAAGTTCTCGATCACCACGGCACAGGGCAAGGTCCTCGAGAAGGCCGACCCGTTCGCGTTCTTCTGCGAGGTGCCACCGAGAACGGGCTCGGTGATCTGGGATCTCGCGTACGAATGGGGTGACGCCGATTGGATGGCGACGCGAGGCGGGCACCAGTCCGTGCGTTCGCCGATCTCGATCTACGAGGTTCACATCGGAAGTTGGCGCCGTACACCAGATCGGCCGCACGACCTCTTGAGCTACGTCGAGCTCGCTCCACCCCTCATCGACCACGTGCAGCGCAAAGGGTTCACCCACGTCGAGTTCCTTCCCGTCATGGAGCACCCGTTCTACGGGAGCTGGGGCTACCAGACCACCGGGTACTTCGCGCCCAGCGCGCGCTACGGTGAGCCGCAGGGCTTCATGGCGCTCGTCGACGCCCTTCACCAGGCCGGCATCGGGGTGATCCTCGACTGGGTACCCTCGCACTTCCCGTCCGACGCCTTCGCGCTCGCGTCATTCGACGGCACGCACCTCTATGAGCACGCCGACCCCCGTCGCGGCGTCCACCCCGACTGGAACAGTCTCGTCTTCAACTACGGGCGCCACGAGGTGCGCAGCTTCCTGGCATCGTCGGCAGACCACTGGCTCCGCACGTACCACGCCGACGGGCTGCGGGTCGACGCGGTGGCCTCCATGCTCTACCTCGACTATTCGCGCAAGGAGGGCGAGTGGGAGCCGAACGTCTACGGCGGGCGCGAGGACCTCGACGCGATCGCCTTCCTGCGGCATCTGAACACGGGCGTCTACGCCGACCACCCGGACGCGCAAACCGTGGCGGAAGAGTCGACTGCGTGGGGCGGCGTCTCCCGGCCGGTCGAGTGGGGAGGACTCGGGTTCGGGTTCAAGTGGGACATGGGCTGGATGCACGACACGCTGCGGTACATGGACCGAGATCCGGTGCACCGCAGATGGCACCACGGAGAGCTCACGTTTCGCGCGATCTACGCCTTCACTGAGAATTTCGTCCTTCCCCTCTCGCACGACGAGGTCGTGCATTCCAAGGGATCGCTCCTCTCCAAGATGCCCGGAGACGACTGGCAGCGGCGGGCGAACCTGCGGCTGCTCTACGGCTACCAGTACGGGTTGCCGGGCAAGAAGCTCCTCTTCATGGGTTCTGAGCTGGCGGACTGGCGAGAGTGGGCGCACGACGAAGGTCTGCACTGGGATCTTCTGGAGGACGACCGGCACGCCGGTGTCTGCCGGTGGGTGCGGGACTTGAACGTGCTCTATCGCAGTGAGCGCGCGCTCCACGAGCTGGACACCGACCCTGCGGGCTTCGAGTGGGTGCAGCACGACGACGCCGACGTGAGCGTCCTCAGCTTCCTTCGGAAGTCCCCCGACGGGCGCCTGGTGCTCGTGGTCTGTAATTTCACCCCCGTGCCACGAGACAACCTCCTGGCTGGCGTGCCCGTGGACGGCTTCTGGCGGGAGGTGTTGAACTCCGACGCTCTTGAGTACGGCGGGAGCGGCATCGGCAACACGGGCGGCGTCTACGCCCAACCGGTGCCTTCGCACGGGCGGCCGTGCACGCTCACGCTCGTCGCGCCGCCCCTCGGCTGCGTCTTTCTCTCAGCCGAGCGTGGGGAGGGGCACGACGAGGGCGACGGCCGCGCCTGATGCGCGTCTGGCCGGGGAACCCTCACCCGCTCGGTGCGACGTGGGACGGTGAAGGGGTCAACTTCGCCCTCTACTCCGAGCACGCGACCGCGGTCGAGCTCTGCTTCTTCTCCCGTCCCACATCGGCGGAACCCGACGAGCGCGTGGCGATGCCCGCGGCCACCGACCGCGTGTGGCACGCGTACCTTCCCGACGTGCGACCGGGCGCCCTCTACGGCTACCGCGTGGACGGACCGTACGCGCCGGAGGAAGGCCACCGCTTCAACCGCAACAAGCTGCTGATCGACCCCTACGCACGGGCGGTCAGTGGCACGTTCCGGTGGAGCGACGATCTGTACGGCTATCGCGTGGGAGACCCTGCGGAGGACCTCTCCTTCGACCGCAGCGACTCGGCGGGATGGATGCCCAAGTGCATGGTCGTCGATCCCGCGTTCACCTGGGGGGACGACCACTCGCCACAGACGCCGTGGAACCGCACCGTGATCTACGAGTGCCACGTGCGCGGCATGACCATGCGCCATCCCGCCGTCCCTGAGCACCTCCGCGGGACGTACCTCGGCCTGGCGTCCGACCCGATCGTGGACCACCTCCTCGACCTCGGGGTCACCGCGGTCGAGCTCATGCCGGTCCATCACCATGTGGACGACCGGCGACTGGTGGACATGGGGCTCACGAACTACTGGGGCTACAACACGATCGCCTACTTCGCGCCCCACGTCGAGTACGCGACCGGCGGTCTCGGCCAGCAGGTGAGCGAGTTCAAGTCGATGGTGCGCACGCTGCACCGTGCCGGGCTCGAGGTCATCCTCGACGTGGTCTACAACCACACCGGCGAAGGTAGCCAGATGGGACCGACCCTCTCGTTGCGGGGGATCGACAACGCGGTGTACTACCGACTCCGTCCGGACGCACGTCGCTACCTCGTCGACTACACGGGAACGGGCAACAGCCTGAACATCCTCCACCCGCGCACCATGGCGCTGGTGATGGACAGCCTGCGGTACTGGGTGACCGACATGCACGTCGACGGCTTCCGTTTCGACCTCGCCCCGGTGCTCGTGCGCGGCTACGAGGCGGGTCAGCCGAGCGCCTTCTTCGAGATCATCCAGCAGGACCCGGTGCTGTCGACCGTGAAGCTGATCGCCGAGCCCTGGGACGTCGGTCCCGACGGCTACCAGCTCGGCCGGTTCCCCCAGGGCTGGTCCGAGTGGAACGGCGCCTACCGCGACTGCATCCGGCGCTTCTGGCGGGGAGATGCGGGCCAGGTGCCCGAGCTCGCTTCCCGGCTCACGGGTTCGAGCGACATCTACGGCCGCACCGGGCGACGCACGTACGCCAGCGTGAACTTTGTCACCTGCCACGACGGGTTCACGCTGACCGACCTCGTGAGCTACGAGCGCCGTCACAACGAGGCGAACGGCGAGGGCGGCGCGGACGGCTCCCCGGAGAACGACAGCCGGAACTGGGGGGTGGAAGGGCCCAGCGAGTCGGTGCGGATCCAGCGTTTGCGCGACAGGATGAAGCGCAACTTCCTGACCACGCTCTTGTGCTCACAGGGCGTGCGCCTGCTGCTCGGCGGCGACGAGATCGGCCGTACGCAGGGTGGCAACAACAACGCCTACTGCCAGGACAACGCGATCAGCTGGGTCGACTGGAGCGTCGGGGAGAGCGGCAAGGAGTTCCTCGACTTCGTCCGTCAGCTGGTGGGCATCGTGTCGGAGAACCCGATCCTGCGCCGCAGGAACTTCCTCACCGGTGAGGTCGTTCCGGGCACGCAGATGAAAGACGTCACCTGGATCAGGCCGGACGGCGAGGAGATGAAGGCGGACGACTGGGCCGACCAGGAGAACCGCACGCTCGGCATGCTTCTCTATGGACGTGCCGTGGACGAGGTCGACGCCCGCGGTCGGTCGGCTCGCGGGGAGACCCTGCTCCTCCTCTTGAACGCCGGATCGCGCCCACGTCCCTACACCCTCCCGAAGATCGCAGAGCCCGGACGCTGGGAGGAGCTCGTGAACACGGCCCGTCCGGCGCGCTTCGCGAGGGAGGTGCGCGGCCCGAGGGTCACCCTTCCCGCGCAGTCCAGCCTGCTGTTGCGGCGCGCCGAGTGAGGTCGTCCCCGGGGCTCACCCCGTGACGGACGCGGCGGTTGCGTTCGCCGGCACAGCCTCATCCACCGGCGGATCGGCGAGCGGGGGCACGACCACGGTGGGTTCGAGCGCCGCGGGCCCGGGTGCCGCGGTGCCGGCGGGAGGGGGGGTCTCGGCCGCGGCCGGCACGGCCCCGTCCCTGCGCGTCCCGCCGGACGCCTGGACGGCGTCCCACAGCTCCTCCCGGTAGACGCGGCGGTTGGGTGCGTCCACTCCGAGGCGCACGTAGCTGCCGGCGGGACGGATGAGCGTGATGCTGAGCTCGTCGCCGATCGCGCTGCCACCGAAGGTGATCGACGGATTTCCCTTCGAGATGGATGCGACGGCCACCCACAGCCCGTCGCCGATCTCGACGCGTTCGCCGGGCTTGCGGTTGACCGCGAGCCCGGCGTGCACGGCGTTCGCCGCGTCACCCTCGGCTCCGGTGGTGATCCGCACGCGGTCGCCGTCGAATGTGACGCTCGACATCGGCACGATCTCGAGGCGCGCCTCGTTCGGGGAGACGACCGTCGCCGACACACGCAGCTCCGGCAGGGCGCTCGCCGAGCGCATGCCGATCCAGACGCGGCGATCGGTCACCGACAGGACCGTTACCCGCAGGTCCGGTTCGATGACGATCGACTCGCCGGGTCGACGATTCAGCACGAGCATTGGCCCCTCCCGCCCTGACGTTGCGTCCAACCGTAGTTGGCATCCGGGGGCGATGCGTGGCTCGCCGGCAGGGCCGGTGGGCGCCCAGCGGCTACCGCGGGGCAGGTGCCAGGGCCTCGAGGACGGCCCGGGCGTGGCGTAGCGACGCCTCCGGGTCGGCGTCAGGGCTCCCGACGAGCGGGTCGAAGTTCAAGTCGACGAACGCCTCGGTCATCCCCGTGTCCGCGAGCGCGCCCAGGTCCTCGCGGATCTCTTCGAGCGTGCCCGTGAGCGGCGCGCGCGTGGTCGTGCGGACCTTCACCACCGCGCGGCACACGAAGCGCAACGAGAACGGGTCGCGTCCTGCTTCTGCGGCGGCCGTGCGGACGATGGCGATCGAATCGGCCAGCGCGCCGAGCTCCGCCCGGCTGCTGCTGATCCACCCGTCGGCCATCCGGCCCGCCCGGCGCAACGAGGCCTCCGCGCTCCCGCCGAACAGGATCGGAGGGTGAGGCCGCTGGAGCGGCTTGGGGTCCACGCGGGCGCGCGGCACCTGGAAGTACGGGCCGTCGTACTCCACCACCTCGTCGGTCCAGATCGCCCGCAGGCAGCGAACGAAGTCCGCGGTGCGGCCGCCCCGGTGCGCCTCCTCCACGCCCGCGGCCTCGAACTCCTCGTGCATCCATCCGAGGCCGATCCCGAGGTCGAGGCGGCCGCCGGAGAGGCGGTCGATCGAGGTGAGGGACTTCGCGAGCACGATCGGCGTGTAGAACGGGGCGTTCACCACGGCGACTCCGAGTCGCGTCACGGTCGTCTTGCCGGCGAGGTAGGCGAGCACGGCGAGGGGGTCCTGGACACTCCGGTACTGCGGCTCGAGTCGGTGCTCACCGCTCTCGTCGACGGGGGCGAGCAGCCGCTGGAAGGTCCACAGCGACCGGTACCCGAGCTCCTCTGCCCACGCGGCGACCTGGCCGCACGCCTCCGGCGTCGCCCAGGACCCCGAGACCGGTGCCGCAAAGCCGAGCTCCATGCCGTTCCTCCGTTCTCACCTTTCCTCCGCTCGATCTTCATTGCTCGACACGTCCTCCGGTTCGTCGCCCCCGCCGGATCGCCGGTCTTCCCGCCGGCCTCCTCGGCCGGCTCAGCCGGGGATCCGCCGCCACAGGGAACGGGGGACGAGGAGCGCCGCCGCCAGTGCCCATCTGGCGACCGCGGGCACCCAGATGACGGTGGCACCGGATGCGAGCCCCGCCATGACCGCGTCCGCGACCGCGTCTGGCGTCGTCGACATCGGCACGCTCGGCAGGCCCTCGGTCATCTTGGTGGGCACGCGCCCCGGCCTGACCACCTGCACGACGACCCCCGTGCCGCGCAGCGCCTCCCCGAGCCCGATCGAGAAATCGTCGAGCCCCGACTTGGCCGAGGCGTAGACGAAGTTCTCCCTCCGCACCCGGACGGCTGCGACCGACGACAGCACGACGATCCGCCCGTGGCCCTGGTCGCGCAGGCGGGCGGCGGCGCGGGTGAGGGCCACCGCCGGCCACGAGTAGGTCGCGGACACGACCTCGGCCGTCCGTGCGGGGTCGAGCTCGTCTCGACGGTGCGAGAGGACGCCGACCGCGGAGAGGACGAGGTCGACGCTGCCGGCCGCGTCGAAGCATTCGTCCACGACGCGTGCGGCCTCGTCCACGTCCTGTGCGTCGAAGCGCACCGCGCGCACGTCGGGGACCCCGGCGGCCGAGGCCGCCTGAGAGGCGAGCGCGAGCCGCTCGTCGTCCCTGCCGGCGAGGACGACCGCGCGAAGTCGGCGCCTCGCCAGCGCGCGCACGACGGCGCCCGCCAGGTCCGAGGTGCCACCGAGCACGACGGCCGACTGCGGCTGCCCGAAGGCGTCGAGCAGCCCTCAGCCCTCTTCGACCGGCTGCTGCTTCCTCTCCCGGACCCGCCCCCGCCAGGCGCTTCCCAGCAGCGCCACGATGGCGAGCAGGGGGAGCAGGACGATCGCCGCCACACGGTCGTGGCGCAGCCCGAACGCGATCCCGACGAGCACCAGCATGGCCACGAACAGCTCGGGGGTGTCGCCCACGAGGAAGTCCCACCAGAAGTGGCCGAAGGCCTTGACCCAGCGCGCCAACGTCTCGGTCACGAGGCGACCCTTCCGTCCGCCTCGGCGTGGTCGAGGTGCGCAGCGACCGGCGCCGGCGTCTGGGTCCTCAAGAGCGCGACCGCGCCGGTGGTCACCACGGCGAACACGCCGATCAGCACCGGGATGGCGAGGTCGCTCCCCGGCCAGTGGACGCCGGCCCCCTCGCCCACCCAGAACAGCCCGAAGCTGGTGAGCATGATGCCGACCACCGTCTTGATCGTGTTCTCGGGCACCTGAGAGAGCTGTCGCGACACGAGCAGACCGACCACCGAGACGAGCACGATCGCGGCGGCGGCGGCGATCGCCGCGACACCGAGCTTGTGCTGGCTCGCGCCGAGGCTGATGACGATGAGTACCACCTCCATGCCCTCGAGGAACACGCCCTTGAAGGCGACGACGAAGCCGAGGCTGTCCCGGCGCCCCCGGGCACTGCCGTCCTCACGGAGCGTCGCCGTCGTCTCCGCGTAGATGGCGTCTTCGTCGTGCTTGGCCTTGTGGCCGCTCGCACGGAGGATCGCCTTGCGCAACCAGGACAGTCCGAGGACGAGCAGCAGCGCCCCGACGAGCACGCGCAGCGCGTCGATCGGGACGTAGTGGATGAGGGGCACGCCGACGGCCCCGACGATCACACCGAGGACGACCAGCGCGGCCACCGTCCCCTCCATCGCCGATCGCCAACCCCGCGTGACGCCCGCCGCGAGCACGATCGTGAGCGCCTCGACCGCCTCGACGCAGCACGCGCCGAAGACCGCCAGCATGAGGAAGATGGTGGCGCTGCTCACCTCGCCCCTCCGGATCCGGTGCGCGCGTCTTGGTAGTCCATCTGGCTCTCTACGTTCCTCTCGCGGCTGACGCCGTGCCGTTCGCGTCCGGAGCGCCGCCGTCGGCGTCCTGCGGCTGATCCAGCTCGCGCCCTTGGGGCGGCGCCCCGGAGCTCTCGGGCTCCGGCTCGGCGAAGAGGATACAACCTGCAGTGTCGAGCTCGATCCCGACCGGCGTCCCCCTGGGGACCCTCCGCTCGCTCACCACCCCGGTGAGCCGATGGCCACCGGCGAGATCGACGACCAGCTCGTAGTGACGGCCGCGGAACGCGGTGTCCGCGACCCGCCCCACGAGGTGGGCCGACTCCGACTCCGCCGCGCACAGCCGGACCGCCGTCGGGCGGATGGCGAGCAGCGCCGGACCGCTGGACGCGCCGTGGCCCTCGGCGGCGTCGCCGACGCGCGCACTGAGCGACCGGGCCCCTTCGAGGCCCACGGGTTGGACGACGACGTGGCCGGGGACCTTCCCCGGACCGGTGACGATCGCCTCGAGCTCCCCGGCGAGCCCGGTGAACCTCGCGACGAAGAGCGTGGCGGGCGTGCTGTAGATGTCCTCGGGCGTGCCGAGTTGCACGAGCACACCGTCCTGCAGTACCCCCACCTGGTCCGCCAGCGCAAAGGCCTCGAGCTGGTCGTGCGTGATGTAGATGGTCGTGGCGCCCGCCTCGCGCACGAGGGAGGAGATCTCGACCCGCATGCGTTCCCGCAGGTCGGCGTCGAGGTTGGAGAGCGGCTCGTCGCACAGGAGGAGGCCCGTGTCGCCCACGAGCGCGCGGGCGAGAGCGACACGCTGCTGCTCGCCGCCGGACAGCTGGACCGGGAAGCGGTCGGAGAGGTGCGCGAGACCCACCCGCTCGAGCATGCCAAGGGCGTGGTGTCGCGCGTCGTGGCGCGCGACCCGGTGACGGCGCAGCGCGAACGCGACGTTGTCGCGGGCGCTCAGGTGCGGCCACAGCGCGTAGTCCTGGAACACCATCGCGAGGTCCCGGCGCTCCGGCGGGAGATGGACGCGCCCGTCCGCGACGACGACGTCACCGATCACCAGCCGGCCGGACGTGAGCCGCTCGATGCCGGCGATCGTGCGCAGGAGCGTCGTCTTGCCCGAGCCTGACGGTCCCAGGAGCACCATGAACGTGCCGGGCTCGACCGTGAAGGTCGGCCCCCGCAAGGCCTCGTTACCTCCCGGGTAGACCTTCGAGACGTTCTCGACGACGAGGCGCTCAGCCACGGACCGTGGAGCCGATCCGCCGCCAGCCCTTTGGCGCGAGCAGTCGGTAGAGGAGCAGGACGATGCAGACCAGCGCGAGCGCGATGCCAACCGAGATCACGGCCTGTGCCAGCCCGAGGCCGAAGTGGTACCCCGCGATGTTCAGGTTGATCGCCACCGAGAGCGGCGGCGAACCAGGCGCGTAGAGCAGCTGCGAGATCGGCAGCTCGAGGAAGATTCCGCAGAAAGTGAACAGCCAGGCCATGACCACCGGCCGGGAGACCGCGGGCAGCACCCCGCTCAACCATGCACGCAGCGCCCCCGCGCCGTGGGCGCGGGCCGCGTCGTGGAGGGAGGATTGGACCTGAGAGACGGGACCGACGAGCACACGTGCATTGGTGGGGAGGCTCGACGCGATGTAGCCGATCAGGAGCAGCCAGACGGTCTGGTAGATGTCGATGCCCAGCCGCGAGAAGATCGGCAGGTTGTAGGCGAAGATGTAGCCCGCTGCGAAGACGACGCCGGGTAGGGCGACCGTTGCGAGCAGGAGGAAGTCGAGCATCGCCGTCGCCCGCGTTCTTCGGCGCGACAGCAGGCGGGCGACCATGAACCCGGCGATCACCGTGATCGAGGCCGTCACGGCGCCGTAGACGAGGGACCGGACGATGGGCCCCGACACGCCGGGGGTGTGGAGGACGCCCGAGTAGTTGACGAACGTGATCCTGTCCGACGCCCCGAAGTCCGCGAGCAGCGACCCGGTCACCGCCCCGACGGCGGGAGCGCCGAGGGCGATGATGTAGAAGAGCGCGACACCCCCGCTGGCGAGCATCGCGCCCTTGGTGGACAGCTGGCGTCGGACCGCCTGGCGGGTGCGCGCCGAGAGCACGGCGTAGGAGCGGCCGCGCAGCGCTCTCGCCTGCATGGTCAGCGGTAGCGCGACCGCCGCCACGAGGACCAGGCCGATCGCGGCAGCCGCCGGGAAGCTCGCGGGGAAGTTCCCGATCGCCGAGTACAGCTGGTAGGTGGCGAGGGAGAAGTGGGATTGGTAGGCGAGGGTGTACGCGATGCCGAATGTGCTGATCGACTCGGCGAACCCGATGGCGAGGGCGGACCAGATGGCCGGCGCCAAGATCGGCAGCACCAGCCGCAGCGCGCCGGCCCGGGACGCGCCGTGCACGCGTGCCGCGTCCTCGAACTCCTGGCCGAGCCCCGCGAGCGACGCGGTGATGGTGAGGTAGGCGAAGGGGACGCAGCGGAGCCCCATCAGGAGGACGACCCCGAAGGGGCCCATGATCGCGTGTGTGATGAAGGTCGAGCCCAGCCCGAAGCGTGTGAGCACGCCGTCCTTCACGACCAACCGCTCCCAGCCGATCCCCGGCAGCCAGGAAGGGAGCAGCAGCACCAGCCACATGCCGATCGAGACGAAGCGCCTCCCCGGCATCGTGGTCCT
>JASHYA010000169.1 GCA_030043315.1 Acidimicrobiales bacterium | reverse complement strand
TGTCTTGGTCGCAGCCATCGCCACCACCGGCTCGCGCAAGGGCCGCCCGCCCATCGAGCCGAAGAAGGGCGCGGCGAAGCTGAAGATCCCGCCGTCGGAGGCCACGAGCCAGTACCCGCCGGTCGCCGGGTCCGCGGCCATGCCGACGATGGGCCTGGCCAGCCGCTTGCCTCCAAGAGAGCCGCGGAACCTGGCCTTGCCGAAGCTGAAGATCCCCCCGTCGGAAGCCACCAGCCAGTACCCGCCGCCTGTGCTCGCCGCCGCCATCCCGACGATCGGTCTGCGGAGGGACTCTCCCGCCACTGTGCCGTAGAGCTTTGCGGTTCCGAACGCATCGACCAGACCTGTTGCTGCGACCTCCCAGTAGCCGGTGCCACGAGGTGTCGCAGCCATGCCGACGAATGCCGGGCTCGGGCGGGACGGGGTCGACGAGCCACCAGGCGCAGTGGGGGCGGTGGGCGAGGTGTTGTGCACGGCGAGCGCTGTGTGCAGATCCGCCCAGGTGACGGTCTCGTCCTCAGGTGGTGTCCCGCAGCTCGCCGCGATGATCGCCGCGAGCGATCCGCGCAAGGGTCCGTTCGCACCTTGCCCATCGAAACTCGCGTCGTCGTAGGCACCCATGTAGAGGGTCGGCGCGTGCTTCGGCGTCCCCGAGCATGACCTGCCCACCGCGAGCAGGCTCTCCCGGTGTCCCCAGCATCCCGGGGAAGAGGGCGATGTGCAGTCGAGGTTGTAGCCCCCGTACCCGTCGTAGTAGAGCTCGTCGTAGACGGCCTCGAGCCCGGACGCGAAGCCCTCTCCTTCGGTCGACCACGACTGTTCGTCGACGAGCGGTTTGCCTGTCGGGTCTCGGCCGAGCTTCGCGCCCTGCTCGGCCACGTCGTTCAGCTGCGCAGTCATCGCGACGATGGGTGCGAGCCCGCGAGCAGTCCGCTCGAGATCGGTCATGGCGAAGTACTCCTCAGCGGTAGGGAGCGCTTCGAGCGCGGCGATGTCGATGTCGCGCACGGCCGGTACCCCTGTATCCGCACGCGCACAGTCGAAGGACTTGATCCATGTCGTGGCCGAGCACGGGGGGATGTCCTTCGGGGGGTTCGGGATGGGCGTTGTGCTGGCTCCCGCGCTCACATTGAACGCTGCCGCGCCGATGCTTGCCGCGACGACCGCAGCTCCCAAAAGCGCCGTCGGAAGCAGCGCCCGCCGGGACCCCCAGGACCGCCGGGACCACCAGGACCGCCGGGACCCCCAGGACCGCCGGAACCACCACGCAGACCGCTTCACCTTGTGTTCACCGACTGTTCACCGTGTGCGCATCACACGCACCCGAGTGCACCGAGCGCTGAGATTCGCGAGTTTCGAGTGCGTCGAGCGCGCATGACCCAATCTCAGCTCCGGTCGGAGAAGAGGTAGGTGGAGGTCGCCCGGGCCACCGGCACACCGTCCTCGCCGCTCAGCGTCGCCTCGACGAACGCGACGCGTGCGCCCCCCGACACGACCAGTGCCTCGCAGCTGAGGACCGCGCCGACCTGGACCGGGCGGAGGAAGCTCACCTTCATCTCGGCGTTCGCCACGAGCACCCGGCGACCCCGGGCGAAGGCGAAGGTGACCGCGGAGGCACCCATCGCCGAATCGCAGCACGCGGCGACGAACCCACCCTGGACGACGCCGACAGGGTTGGCGAAGCGCTCGTGCGCCCGCACCCGCCACACCGTCCGGCCGGGTTCCGACTTGTCCGTGCAGACCATGCCGAGCGTGAGGTCGCAGTTCGGTGGAACCTGCAACGGCGTCGGCGTCGGCAACGGCGTCGGCGTCGGCGGCTTCGACACGGCCGTCAACGTACTGGGTATGTTGGCCCCATGCCCCCTGCCGCCTCACCCGACGCCAAGCCCGGCGCAGACCCCGACACCAAGCCCGAGGCCGAGCCCGACGCCAAGCCCGAGGTCGAGCTCGAGCAACTCGGCATCAACGTCATCCGCGGGCTTGCGATGGACGCGCCCGAGCGCGCGCACTCCGGCCACTCGGGCACCGCGATGGCGCTCGCGCCGCTCGCGCACGTGCTGTACACGAGGGTCATGCGCCACGACCCGAGCGATCCTTCGTGGCCGGACCGTGACCGCTTCGTCCTGTCGAACGGCCACGCGTCGATCCTCTTGTACTCGATGCTGTACCTCTGCGGGTACGGGCTCACGCTCGACGACTTGAAGGCCTTTCGGCAGTGGGGCTCGCGCACCCCCGGCCATCCCGAGAAGCATGACGCGCCGGGAGTGGAAGTCACCACGGGCCCACTCGGTCAGGGTTTCGGCAACGGCGTCGGCATGGGAGTCGCCGAGCGGTTCCTGCGCGCGCACTTCGGGTCCGAGCTCGTCGACCACCACACCTTCGTCATCTGCGGGGACGGCTGCCTCGAGGAGGGCATCAGCCACGAGGCGGCGTCGCTCGCCGGCCACCTGGGACTCGGGCGGCTCGTCTACGTGTACGACAACAACCACATCTCGATCGACGGCCCGACCGAGCTCGCCTACACAGACGACAGGGCCGAGCGGTTCCGCGCGTACGGCTGGGACGTCGACGACATCGGCGAGG
>JASHYA010000168.1 GCA_030043315.1 Acidimicrobiales bacterium | reverse complement strand
GTCTCGACGTCGACGGTCCCGACAGGGGACGCCGCCTCGGCGCTCTCGTCGGTCACGGTCCCGGTGAAGGTCTCGGCCTCCGAGCCGTAGATGACCGGGGAGGTGATCGGTGTGAGCGTGGTCGTGGTCGGCGCGTCCACGACGAGGGTGAAGGCCCATGTCCCCGAGTCGCCGAGCGGGTCGGCGTCGGTGCCGGTGAGCGCGTAGGTGCCCGGAGGCGCACCCGTCGCGACGGAGATCTCCCCTGTGCTCGACACCTTCACCCCCGTGGGCACGGTTCCTGTGGTCGCCTCGAAGGTGAGCGGGCCACTTGTCTTCGGCTCGTTGTTCACGACCAGCGGGAATGTCGCCGGGGTCCCTTGGGTGGTCGAGCCGGACGTCGGTGTCGTCTGGGTGAGCGTCACGATCGCGTGCTGGAGCTCGTAGGCGCCGGCGTCGCAGCGCGTCTGGAGCCCTGTGTCTGTCACATCCCCGGGGCGGGGGTCGCCCCGCTCGTCCGTCTTCACCGTGCACGCTGTCGCGGGCACGAAGTTGACGGCCTGGCTTGTGGGGCCGAGCGCGAGGGTTGCTGGAGCGCTCGGGTGGGCCGATGTCGTACGGAGCGTGGTTGCGAGGTCGAGTGCAGTGGGAGTGACCAACGTGCCGTATGTTTTGCATGTCGATGTCGTGACGAGGTTGTAGCCATCGCTCGTAACCTTTCCCGAGCAGGATGCAGAAGAGAAGACCGAGTTCGCGATCGTCGTCGTTGTAGAATTTGTTTCGTGGATGCTGCCGCCATTCGTGGCGGTGTCGTCGGCGAAGGTCACGTCGCGAAACGCCGCTGTGACATTCCCGTAGCCGTCGTACGCGCCACCGAATTCGGATGTGTCTGTATAGAACGTGACGTTGGTGAACTGCGCCATCCCGTTGTTGTCGATCCCGCCGCCGTAGTTCGTGGCCGAGTCATGTGACAAGGTGTCGCCGGTAATTGCGAGACGACCCGAGCTCACGATCCCGCCACCGTCCGCGGCCGAGTCGTGCGACACTGTGTCGTCGACGAGGGTCAGTGTCCCCCCCTTCGTGATGCCGATCCCACCCCCGAATCCCGCCGTATCTGTCGACAAAGTGTCGTGTGTCAGCGTGGCGGTCACTCCCCCTCTGACGTAGACACCGGCGCCCTCATCGGCATTCCCTCCGTCAATGGAGAGCCCGCTGATCGTGACCGTGCCGCTTGTCAGCGTGAAGTCCCCTGTCACATTCCCGTCTGTGACCTTCGTCACCGACGACCCGGCGCCCTCGATGGTGAGCGAGGCGAGCCCCGACGCTGCGATTGTGATGCCTCCCTCGTACGGGTTCGTGGAGGTGTTCGGCCCGACTGTGATGGTCACCGCCACCACCGATGCGTAGGTCTCGGCCTTGGTGACGGCTGTCTGGATCTCGCCGCACGCGTCGCCCGCTGTCGAGCCCGTGGCTGTCGAGGTGCACGTCGTCCCGTCCGAGCCTGTCCTCACGTAGAGGGTGACCGCCGTGGGCACCAGGTACAACGTGACGTCGGTGGCGCCGGTTGCGCTCTCCCCGAACAGCGCACGTGTTGTCAGGTCGGTGGTAGCGGTGACCTGCGTCCCTGCCGACTTGGCGCTCACCCACGCGTAGTCCGTCGGTGGTGTCGGGAAGCTCACATCGCCGGTGCTGAAGCTCGACGCGTACACGGTCTCGGACGACGGGTCCGGCTCCACCCCGTTGGCTGTGTAGGTGACCACGTAGTCGTGCTCGGAGACGGTGAGCGTCGATGTGACCGAGCCTCCGGCACCGAGCAGGACGGTGTCTGTGTTCACGAGCGTGCCGCCGCCAGTGAGCTCCGTGCGGAGGGTGATCACCCCCGTCGTCTTGTTGGTGGCAGATGCCCCCGAGGGGATGTCCTCCACGGATCCTTCGAGCGTCAGTGCCCCGCTGTTGGTCAAGGTGCCGAAGGAGCCGTCGACGGCGAAGCCGATCGCATCGGCCGAGCTGCCGCCGGTGGCGGTGACGGTGGCACCGTTGCTGATCGTGACGGCCCCACCACCACCCGATGTGCCGCCGCCGATCCCCGCGCCGTCCACGCCGCCCGTGGCCGAAACGGTACCCCCCTCGATTGTGAGGGTCCCCCCGGAACCCCCGGAGCCGCCGCCGATCCCCGCGCCGGATGGGCCGCCGCTTGCGTGGACTGTGCCACCCTCGATGGTCACGGTCGCCCCGGAGCCCACAGCGCCACCGCCGATCCCCGCGCCTCCGGTGCCGCCTTTGGCGTGCACTGTGCCGGCCTCGATGGTGACGGTCCCCCCGGAACCCAAGGAGCCGCCGCCGATCCCCGCGCTGTCGAAGCCGCCTGTGGCCGTGACGGTGGCGCCGCCCCCGATCGTGACGGACCCCCCGCTGCCCGATGTGCCGCCGCCGATCCCCGCGCCGAATGTGGCGCCACCGGCGTGCACCGTGCCGGCCTCAATTGTGACGGTCGCCCCGGCGCCCTTGGAGCCGCCACCGATCCCCGCGCCCCCGCCGCCGCCTGTGGCATGCACTGTGCCGCCCTCGACGGTGACGGTACCCCCGGCCCCGGATGCGCCGCCGCCGATCCCCGCGCCGGATGTGCCGCCTTTGGCGGTGGTGGTGGCACCCTCCTTGATCGTGACGGTCCCCGCGGAACCATCAGAACCACCACCGATCCCCGCGCCCCCGCCGCCGCCTGTGGCGTGAACTGTGCCACCCTCGATGGTGACGGTGCCGCCGGAACCGGAGCCAGCGAGCACTGTGGTGTATGTGCCGCCGCCGATCCCCGCGCCCCCGGTGCCGCCCGTGGCGTGCACTGTGCCGCCCTTGATCGTGGTGGTCCCCCCCGGACCCTGACTGCCGCCGCCGATGCCTGCGCTCCTGGACCCGCCGGTCGCGGTGACGTTGCCGGCACTGATCGTGATCTTCCCCCCGGGGCCTGTGGCGCCGCCGCCGATGCCTGCGCCGTACTCGCCGCTGGTCGCGGTCAGTGTGCCGCCGGTGATCGAGATTGTCCCCCCGGACCCGACTGTGCCACCGCCGATCCCAGCGCCGTAGTCGCCGCCGGTCGCGCTGAGCGTGCCGCCGCTGATCGTGATCTTCCCCCCGAAACCGGCAGCCCCACCGCCGATGCCTGCGCCGCTGGACCCGCCGGTCGCGGTGACGTCGCCGTCACTGATCGCGATCGTCCCCCCGGAGACGAACGCGATCCCAACTGTTGTCCCGTCGACGTCGTCGCCGGCGCCGATCCCGGCGCCGAGCTCGCCGCCTGTCGCGTGCACCGTGCCGCCGCTGATCGTGACCTTGCCTGCGACGTCGTAGGGGACGCCGAGGATTGTGGGGCCGCCGTCGTTGCCGCCGCCGATGCCTGCCGCTCCCGTGCCGCCCTTGGCGTGCACTGTGCCGCCGGTGATCGTGGTGGTCCCCCCGGCTTGTGTGGCGCCTCCGCCGATCCCCGCACCTCCGGTGCCTCCCGTGGCGGTCAACGTCCCCTTGCCGTCGCCTGTTGTCTGGACCGTGAGGGCGCCATCGACCTCGACCTCGACCGCGGCGTCGCCTGCGGCCGGGGAGGTGATCGTGAGGCCGTGGCCGTTCAGGTCCAAGGTGACCGTCGAGGGGGAGGGCACGACGAGGTGGTCACCGGATGTGGCGGTGATTGTCGCTGTCAGCTGGACGGTGACGGTCCCCGACGCGGGGATCGCCGCCACCAGTCCGGCCCACGTCGACACCGTGGTCGGTGTCGCTCCGGCGATGCCCGGCGAGACGACCAGCACGCCCCCAAGTGATCC
>JASHYA010000167.1 GCA_030043315.1 Acidimicrobiales bacterium | reverse complement strand
GTGGTCGGGCTGCCCGGATTTGAACCGGGGACCTCTGCGTCCCGAACGCAGCGCGCTAACCAAACTGCGCCACAGCCCGTCACCGGGCGTTGCCCGGCAGGCCTCCAGATTATCCCAAGGTTCCCGACACCTCGCCGGGCGGAAGGGGCTCGTCGGACGGCACGCGGGGTGTCGACGGCTCTGCCGTCGAGCCCCCGCTCGCCGCAGTCTCCCCGCCGGTCTCCCCGCCCGGCGTCAGGGTCGCGGCCTCCCGCGGGTCGGCACGGCTGGATTCGTCCTCCTCGCGGCGTCGCACGAGCACGCGGGCGATCCGGCGCTTGTGCATCTCGTGCACGGTCAGCTCCCAGCCCTCCAGGCGGACGCTCTCTCCTTCCAAGGGGATGTGGCCTAGCGCGTCGAGGATGAAGCCGCCGAGCGTGACGTACTCGCCTTCCGGTATGTCGATGTCCAGGCGCTCGCGTACTTCGTCGACGTTCGTCTGACCGTCGACGAGCCAGCGTGCGCTGTCGATGCGCACGATCGACGGCCCTTCGTCGACGTCGAGCTCGTCATGGAGCTCGCCGACGATGGGCTCGAGGAGGTCTTTCACCGTCAGCACGCCCGAGACTCCGCCGTACTCGTCGACGACCACGGCGAAGCCCCTCCGGTGCCGTCGCATCTCGACGAGCGCCGCGAGGATTGGACGCGACTCTGGCACGACGTAGACCTGGCGAATGCGTCGTGAGATCTCGATCGGCGACAGGCCGATGGGCTCGCGACCCTCTGCGGTCTTGGCGACCGATAGGCGCGGACCGGCAGTCTGGTGCGAGCTCGCAGTTGCGGTAGGAGTGTCGGGTTCGGTCGATCCCTGTGCGCCGGTGTGGCCGAAGGGCAGCTCGTCCTGGTTGCGGTCACCATCGGGCCCGAACAACCCACCGCGCCAGCGACGTGAGCGGAACAGATCGTTCACGTAGAGGACCCCGACCACGTCGTCGAGCCCGCCGTTCACGACCGGGTAGGCGCTGTGCCCGGATTCGCGCACCGCTCTCGCGACGTCGTCGGCCGAAACAGGGATCGTCAGCGCCACGACGTCGGTGCGGGGCGTCATCACCTCGCGAACGTCCATGTCTCGCAGGTCCGCGAGCGCCTCGACGATCACGCGCTCCTGCTCCGCGGCAACTGACTGCTCGTAGGCGGCGTCGCTGCGAGCCCGCCGCTCCCGAGCGTTCTCGTTGCCGCGCCGCCACGGCAACCGGCGATGCGCGCGCCGCGGCGGCTCGTCATCTGGTGGAGGCCGATTGGCGCGGCGGCCTGCCACGTGGCGCGGATCAGCCGCCGCTGGTGCCTGGCAGCGGCGGCCTTTGGGAGCCGACGAGCACGGGCACCGGCTGGTACGACTCGTCGTAGTAGGAGCCTCCATCGAGCAACGCGCGCGTCGCGCGGCGCACCCGCAACGGGTCGAGCGGCTTGACCAGCCAACCTTCGGCACCGGAGCGGCGGGCGAGGAAGACGTCCGGCCGTCGGTCGAGCAACATGAGCACCGGCACATGGGGGACGTCGAGGTAGGACTCTTCGAGCCGCAGTTCCAGGCAGACGGCCATCCCACCCATGTTGCCCATCTGCATGTCGACCACCACGAGGTCGGGGGGATCCTCTAGCACCATGCGGACGACGTCGGGTCCGGAGACGGCCTCGGCCACTTCGACGTCAGCCCCCTCGATGACGGACGCGAGCTCACGGCGTACGCTCGGCGCGTCGCTCGCGACGAGGACCCGGGCCACGTCCGGAGACTACCCGACCGCCGCCCCGCCGCTCGCCGAGGCTGCTCCGGGTTCGTCGACTCCCTCGTCGCGGTGGTCTGCGAACAGGGCGTCGGCCACCGCGCCGAGTCCGTCCACGTCGTGGACGTCGGTCCCGAGGAGCGGTACGCACCCGAGCGGGGCGGGTGAGGTCACCGCGGCGAGCCCGGCGAACGACCGCTCCTCCGAGTCGGCGATGGCATCCAGCTCACGGAAGTTCTCCTCGAGCACGGCGAGGGCGCTTCCCGCGGGCACGTCAGGCAGGTCGAACTCTCCCAAGCCGAATCTGGGATGGATGCGGTTCACCACGAGCCCGGCGGTGCGCACCCCTCGCTCCTCGAGTCGAGACGCGAAGTACCCCGCTTCCTCCAGCGCGTCGGCCCTCGGCGAGGTCACGACCACGTATGCCGTGCCCGGGTCCGCCAGTAGCGCTCTCACCGCCTGTGCCCGCTCGTCGAAGCCGACTTCCATGCCCGCGAAGGCCTGGAAGAAGGCGACCGCATCCTGCACGATTTCGGCGCCGGCGACCCGCGAGATCGTCTTCAGGAGTGCCTGCGTGGCGACGTTCAAGGCCCTGAGCGAGAGGCGCGTCGGCATCATGAGCGCGCGGAACATCCGGTTCTCGAGGAACTGGGTGAGTCGCCGCGGCGCGTCGAGCAAGTCGAGCGCGTTGCGCGTCGGGGGGGTGTCGACGATCACGACGTCGAAGTCTCCGGAGCCGGTGAGCTCGTAGAGCTTTTCCATCGCCATGTACTCCTGGGTGCCGGACAACGCCCCGGTCAGGTTCTGGTAGAGGCGGTTCGCCTTGATCGCCGCCGCCTGGTCGACTGTGCGCGCGTAGCGCTCGACGAGATCGTCGAAGGTGGTCTTGGAGTCGAGCATCACCGCGTGGAGGGTGCCCGGCCAGTCGCCCTCTACCTCGACCGGCTCGTTCGGGAGCGACTCCACCCCCAATGCGTCGGCGAGACGCCTCGCGGGGTCCACCGTCACCACGCACGAGCGGCGACCCCGGCGTGCCGCTTCCAGGGCGAAGGTCGCGGAGACGGTCGTCTTCCCGACGCCGCCGGGTCCGCAGCAGACGACGACGGCGCGGTGCTCGACGAGGTCGCCGAGGGAGGCCGGGACCGACGGCGTCGCGTCGGGCGGAGCGGCCGGGTCGTCGAGGGAGACCGGGACCGTCGGCGTCGCGTCGGGCGGAGCGGCGGGGTCGCTGAGGGAGGCCGGGACCGTCTGCGTCGCGTCGGGCGGAGCGGCCGGGCCGCCGGGGTCGTCCGATCCCGAAGGGGAGGGCTCGGGCGGCGACGCGCCGTCGTTCACGGGGCGTCGTCCGGGGCTGGGAGTGCCTCGATCGCGCTCGCCATGGAACCGGTGAGACTCTCGAGCTCGGCGGGTCCGATGGACGGAGTGTCGAGGCGGGGGAGCAACAGCTGTGGGAGCGGCAGCTCGCGGCCGAGCCGATCGGTCTGCTCCTCGACGAGGCGGAGCCGCCGCAGGCGGAAGGTGCGCGCGGCCTCCAGGGCCTCGATCGCCGACACCCCGAGCGCGATGCCCGCCTCACGTGCGGCGTCGGCCGTCGGGACCTCGAGCTCGGAAGGTCCCTTCT
>JASHYA010000166.1 GCA_030043315.1 Acidimicrobiales bacterium | reverse complement strand
CGGATCGGGATGACCAAGGTGGGCGAGTTCGACCACCCGCGCATCCCCAAGAGGCACCCTCTCCGACGCCACGTCCTCTACGAGGTGCGGCCACCACCGGTGTGAGCACGCCGGTGCCAGCGTCACCACCTCTCGCGGCCCTTGCGTCCGCCACGCCCCCTGTAGTCCTATCGCACCCGGGCCGGTCAAGAGGTCGGGCCGGCGAGACTCACCGCGTGGATCCCGAAGATGCCGTCGCCCTCTCGCAGGTGCGCGACGAGGTCGGCGGGCACCGGCTCGGACGTCGAGAGGACCATCAGCGCGGTGTGCCCGTCGGCGCTCGGCCCGACGGCCATGGACGAGATCGAGATGCCCGCGATGCCGAGCGCCATGCCGACCACGCCGATCATGCCGGGGCGGTCGTCGTTGTGCACCACGAGCATGTGCTCTGCCGGAGGCACCTCCAGCGTGTGGTCGTCGACCATCACGATCCGGGGCTCCGGTCGCGCGCTCGGCCCCGCCAACGTTCCCGCGACGGCGTGCGTGCCCGAGCGCAGCGTGACAAGGCTCTTGTAGAAGGGGGACGCGGCAGCCGACACCTCCTCGACGGCCAGCCCGCGGCGCTCGGCGACCTGGGGGGCGTTCACGTAGGAGACCGGCTCTTCCGCCGTCGAGGCGAAGAGGCCCTTCAGTGCGCAGAGGGTCAGGATGCCCGTCGCGTGCCCCGCGAGCTCGCCGCGGCACTCGACCTCGAGGCGGTCGGGGAGCCTCTCGTGCTGGGATGCGAAGAAACGCCCCAGCTGCTCGGTGATCGGCATGAAGGGCCGGACGGCTTCGGAGACCTCGGAGGCGGCCAGGTTCACCGCGAACGGCACGAAGTCCCCACTGAGCGCGAGCACGACCTGCTCGGCGATGCTGACGCCGGCCTTGTCCTGCGCCTCCTCGGTCGAGGCGCCGAGATGCGGGGTGACCACGACGTTCTCGAGCTCGAAGAGGGGGGACGCACCGGGCGGCTCCGTCGAGAAGACATCGAGCGCCGCCCCGGCGACGGTCCCCGCGCGCAGCGCGTCGTAGAGCGCGTCCTCGTCGACGATCCCGCCGCGCGCGGTGTTCACGATCCGGATGCCGGGCTTCGCCTTGGCCAGGAGCTCCCGCCCGACGAGGCCCGTCGTCTCGGCGGTCTTCGGCGTGTGGATGGTCACGAAGTCGGACTCGCAGAACACTTCTTCGAGCGAGCGCAGCTCCACGCCCATCGCGCGGGCGCGCTCCGCGGAGACGTAGGGGTCGTGGCCGAGCAGCCGCATCCCGAAGGCGGCGGCACGGGTTGCCACGAACGACCCGGCGCGCCCGAGCCCGACGATGCCCAGGACCTTGTCGTAGAGCTCCACGCCCTCCCAGCGTGAGCGCTCCCAGCGGCCGGCGACCAGGGCGGCGTGGGCCTGAGGGATGTTGCGCGCCTGCGCGAGGAGCAGGCCCATCGCCTGCTCGGCGACCGACAGGATGTTCGACGTCGGTGCGTTCACCACCATGACGCCGCGGTCCGTCGCGGCCTCCACGTCGACGTTGTCAAGCCCGACGCCCGCGCGCCCGACCACCACGAGCTCGGTTCCTGCGGCGAGCACCTCGGCGGAGACCATCGTCTGGGAGCGGACCACCAGCGCGTGGGCTCCCGCGACCGCGTCGAGGAGCTGGTCGGGGCTCAACCCCTCGCGCACGTCGACGTCGTGGCCGGCCTCTGCGAGCAGCTCGAGGCCTCGCTCTGCGATCTTCTCGGTGACGAGGACGCGCGCCATCGCCAGAAGGTACCGAGGCTAGTGGGCGCTGGCGAACAGGTCGGCGAGGCGGCTCACGCCCTCCACCAACGCCTCGTCCGCGAGCGCGTAGGAGAGCCGGAGGTAGCCGGGAGCCCCGAAGGCTTCGCCGGGGACGACCGCGACCTTGGCCACGTCGATGCACACCTCGGCGAGCTCCTCGGTCGTCACGGGGCGGCGGCCCCCAAGCTCGCGGCCCAAGAGGGCGTGCACGTCGGGGAAGGCGTAGAAGGCCCCCATCGGCTCCTGGCAGACCACCCCTGGGATGCCCCGGAGCATCTCGACGATGGTCTTGCGTCGCCGGTCGAAGGCGTCGCGCATCTCGGCCACCGCCTGAAGGTCGCCCTCCACCGCGGCGAGCGCAGCGTACTGGGAGACGTTCGCGACGTTGGACGTCTCGTGCGACTGGACGTTCGAAGCCGCCACCACCGCGTCGACCGGCCCGATCATCCAGCCGACGCGCCACCCGGTCATCGCGTAGGTCTTGGCGACGCCGTTCACCACGATGCAACGCTCGGCGAGCTCGGGCACGAGGACCGGCATCGAGTGCTGCTCGGCGTCGCCATAGACGAGGTGCTCGTAGATCTCGTCGGTGACCACCCACAGCCCCCGTTCGACCGCCCAGCGTCCGATCGCCTCGATCTCGTCGCGGGGGTAGACGGCGCCGGTCGGGTTGGAGGGCGAGACGAAGAGGAGCACCTTGGTCCGCGGCGTGGTCGCGGCCTCCAGCTGCTCGACGGTGACCTTGAACCCTTGGTCGGCGCCGGCGAACACGACGACCGGCACGCCGCCGGCGAGCACCACCGACTCGGGGTAGGTGGTCCAGTACGGCGCGCAGACGAGCACCTCGTCGCCCGGGTCGCAGAGCACCGTGAAGGCGTTCGCCACCGCGTGCTTGCCGCCGTTGGTCACGATCACCTGCTTGGCGGTCACCTCGTATCCGGAGTCGCGGCGCGTCTTGACCGCGATTGCCTCGCGCAGCTCGGGCAGCCCGGGCGCGGGCGTGTAGTGGTGCGCACGCGGGTTGCGGCACGCGGCGACGGCGGCCTCCACGATGTGCGGCGGCGTCGGGAAGTCCGGCTCCCCTGCGCCGAAGACCACGACGCTCTCCCCCGCCGACTGCAGCGCTTTCGCCTTGGCATCCACCGCGAGGGTCGCCGACGGCGCCACGCCGGCGGCACGCGCGGAGATCCTGGCCGTTCGGGCGGTGGTGGTCACGGTGCCATGATCTCACAGTGGCCCTGACCGACCCGACAGGCATCGTCCTCCCCGCGTCCCTGCTTCCCGCCGATGGGAGGTTCGGCTCGGGACCCTCGAAGATCCGGCCCGACCACGTCCGTCGCTTGCTCGACACGGGGATGACCTACCTCGGGACCAGCCACCGGCAGCAGCCGGTGAAGGCGGTCGTCGGACGGGTCCGCGAGGGCGTTCGCACCCTCTTCTCGCTGCCCGACGGCTACGAGGTCCTCCTCGGCAACGGGGGCACGACGGCGTTCTGGGACGCGGCGACCTTCTGCCTCATCGACGCCCAGAGCCAGCACCTCTCCTTCGGCGAGTTCTCCTCGAAGTTCGCGGCCGCCGTGAAGGCGGCCCCACACCTGAAGGACCCCGAGATCATCGAGGCCCCTGTCGGGACCCGTCCGCACCCCGTCGCCGACCCCGCCATCGACCTCTACGCCCTCACCCACAACGAGACGTCGACGGGCGTCGCCATGGACGTCCGACGTCCCTCGGGCGACGACGGGCCCGCCGGGGGGCTCGTGGCGGTGGACGCGACCTCTGCGGCAGGCGGCCTACGGGTGGACCCGGCCGAGTTCGACGTGTACTACTTCGCCCCCCAGAAGTGCTTCGGCGCCGACGGCAGCCTCTGGGCCGCCTGCTGCTCACCCGCCGCCCTCTCCCGCATCGAGCACATCGCCGGAAGCGGCCGCTGGGTCCCCCCCTTCCTCGACCTGAAGATCGCTCTCGACAACTCTCGGCTCGACCAGACCTACAACACGCCCGCCCTCGCCACCCTCTACCTGTTCGCGGCGCAGCTCACATGGATGCTCGAGCACGGCGGCCTCGAGTGGGCGGCCGCGCGCTGCGACCGGTCCGCGGAGATCCTCTACACGTGGGCCGAGCAGTCCGGCTTCGCCAGGCCCTTCGTCGAGACACCCGGGGAGCGCAGCCACGTGAACGCCACGATCGACTTCGTCGACGAGATCGACGCCGCTGCGATCGCCAAGGTGCTCCGTCGCAATGGCATCGTCGACACCGAGCCCTACCGCAAGCTCGGGCGGAACCAGCTCCGCATCGCGATGTTCCCGGCGATCGACCCCGAGGACGTGGCAGCCCTCTGCGCCTGCATCACGCACGTCGTCGGGGCACTGGCCCCCTGAGCGGGTGGACGGTGTCGAAGGTGTCGAAGGTGACCTGAGGACCTTCGGCACCGCGATATGAACGGCGTCCCATCCGCCGTCCCGGTCACCCGCCCGAAACGTCCTCCACGCGCTCTTTCCCCGAGGAGACGAACGGCATCATCTCCCGAAGCCGGCGGCCCACCTGCTCGACCGGGTGCTGCTTCCCTTCTTCGCGCAGCTTGAGGAAGTTCGGCCGGCCGGCGCGGTTCTCCTCGATCCATTCGTTGGCGAACGAACCGTCGCGGATGTCCGAGAGGAGCCGCCGCATCTCGGCGCGGACGTGTTCGTCGATGATGCGCGGCCCACGGGTGAGGTCGCCGTACTCGGCGGTGTCGGAGATCGAGTAGCGCATGCCCGCGATTCCCTGCTCGTACATGAGGTCCACGATCAGCTTCATCTCGTGCAGGCATTCGAAGTACGCCGACTCCGGCTGGTAGCCGGCCTCGACGAGCGTCTCGAACCCCGCCATCACCAGCGCGGTCATCCCTCCGCACAGCACCGCCTGCTCGCCGAACAAGTCGGTCTCGGTCTCCTCGGCGAACGTGGTGTCGAGGACGCCCGCGCGCGTGGCACCGAGCGCGTCGGCGTAGCTGAGGGTGAGCGCGTGAGCCGAGCCGCTCGCGTCCTGGTGCACCGCCACGAGGCTCGGGACGCCAGCTCCCTCGGTGTAGGTGCGCCGGACGAGGTGGCCCGGACCCTTGGGCGCCACCATGGTCACGTCGACCTCCGGCGGCGGAACGATCTGGCCGAAGCGGATGTTGAAGCCGTGGGCGAACATCAGGCAGTCGCCGGCACCGAGATGCGGCGCGACCTCGGCGTCATAGGCGGCTTTCTGCTCGGTGTCTGGAAGCAGCACCATGACGACGTCGGCCTCCGCAGACGCGTCGGCGACCGAGGTCACCCGCAGGCCCGCTTCCTCCGCCTTCTTGCGGCTCGCCGAACCCTCACGCAGGCCGACACGTACGTCGACGCCCGAGTCCAAGAGGTTGCGCGCGTGGGCGTGGCCCTGCGAGCCGTACCCGAGGACGGCGACCTTTCGATCGCGGATCAGTGAGGGGTCGGCGTCGGACTCGTAGTACAAGGTGGCCATCGCTCGGTGTTCCTTTCGTTCTCTTCTGTCTGATCTGCCTGATCTGTCTGATCTGTCTGATCTTTCTGATCAGTCGGAGTGCGGCCAGTCTGTCTCACGCTGACGGGCTCGGTTTCCCCCCTAGAGGTCGGTCAGCACCGGCCCCGGGGTGTCTCGGGGCTCAGGGTAGGTCTCAGCTCGCCGCCGGGGGACCGACAGTCCTCAGCCGTCGGCTCGTCGGCGGCTGCACGTCGATCCTTGGCAACGCCACCCTGCCGGTGCGTTGCAGGTCCACCACCTCGTAGGTGGCGAGCAGTCCCTCGAAACCGTCGAGCTTCTCCGGTGGGCCCGCCAACATCACGGTGAGCCGGTCCGCGCCGACGTCCACCACCTCGCCGCCGAACACGCCAACGAGCTGGATGACCTGCGAGCGTTCTGCAGGCGCGGCGGCCACGGTGGCGAGCAGAAGCTCGCGTTGGACCGCCGATGCCGGGGCGAGCTCCGAGATCGTCACGACGTTCACCAGCTTGTCGAGCTGGTTCACGACCTGTTCGAGAGGCGCCGATTCCACGTCGACCACGATGGTGAGGCGACTGAAGCGGTCATCGTCGGTCGGCGCCACCGCCAGCGAGAAGATGTTGTAGCCGCGCCGCGAGAACAGCCCCGCAACGCGTGCGAGCACACCCGCCTTGTTCTCCACGAGCACAGTGAGGATGTGGTGCCGCTCGACCGGCGCTCCGTTCGCGCTCACCGCCGCTGCTCCTCGGCCAGACGCTCCCACGCGAGCCGCTCGGCGCCCGCCCGTTCCTCGTGTTCGGGGTGCACGACGATGTCGTCGTTGGACGCACCTGCGGGGACCATGGGGAAGACCTTCTCGAAGGCATCGGTGCGAAAGTCGACTACCACCGGCCGGTCCTCGACGGCGTTGGCCTTCTCGATCGTCGGGGCCACCTCTTCGGGTGACTCGGCACGGAGGCCGACGGCGCCCATCGCTTCCGCCCACTTCACGTAGTCCGGAAGGTCCGGCGAGAGGTACACCTCGGAGTAGCGCTCGCCATAGAACATCTCCTGCCACTGCCGGACCATCCCGAGGTACGCGTTGTTCAAGATCGCGACCTTGATCGGAATGCGCTCCGCCGTGGCGGTGACAATCTCCTGCGCGGTCATCTGGAAACAGCCGTCACCGTCGATCGCCCAGACGGTGCGCTCGGGATGGCCGACCTTCGCCCCGATCGCCGCCGGCACGGCGAAGCCCATGGTGCCGGCGCCACCCGAGTTGATCCAGGTGTAGGGATGGTCGAACCGCCAGTACTGGGACGCCCACATCTGATGCTGGCCGACGCCGGACGCGACGATCGTGTCCGGCGGCGACGCGTCCCGCAACGTCTCCACCACCATTTGCGGTTTGATCGGCGGCCCGTCGTGCCGTTCGTAGTGAAGTGGGACGTCGCGCTGCCAGCGCCGGAGCTGGTCCCACCATTTGTCGATGCGGGTTGCGGGGCCCAGTTCCCCGAACGCCGGCGCGGCCGCCTCCACGAGCGCCTCGATCACGACTTTGCAGTCGCCGGCGATCGCGACGTCCGCGCGGCGGACCTTGTGGAGCTCTGCCGCGTCGATGTCGACGTGGACGACCTTCGCTCTTGGTGCGAAGGCGTCGACGCGACCCGTCACCCGGTCGTCGAAACGCGCGCCGAGCGCGACGAGCAGATCGGCGCGCTGCATCGCGGTGACTGCGGTGTAGTTGCCGTGCATGCCCGGCATCCCGAGGCACTGCGGGTGCGAATCGGGGAAGGCGCCACGCGCCATGAGGGTGGTGACCACAGGGAAGCCGGTCCGTTCCGCAAGCGCTCGCAACGCCTCCGCCGCGCGCGCCTTCAGGATCCCGCCTCCCGCGTAGATCACGGGCCTTTCCGCCGCCGCCATGAGCGCGACTGCGGCCTCGATGTCGGCGCGCTGTGGCGCGCCGGGCACCCGGTACCCGGGGAGGTCCAGATTGCCTGGCCAGTGCCACTCCATCTCGGCGAACGAGACGTCCTTCGGGACGTCCACGAGCACAGGTCCGGGCCGCCCCGTCGTCGCGACGTGGAAGGCGGACGCCACGACGTCGGGAATGTCCTCAGCGGACTTGACCAGCCAGTTGTGCTTGGTG
This sequence comes from Acidimicrobiales bacterium, assembly GCA_030043315.1. Classification (GTDB taxonomy): domain Bacteria; phylum Actinomycetota; class Acidimicrobiia; order Acidimicrobiales; family RAAP-2; genus JAJYVT01. Next base: position 14,307 of record JASHYA010000166.1, on the reverse strand, counting down.
ATCCCCATGGTGACTCCGGTGATGTCGCACTCTTGGAAGGCGTCGGTCCCGATGGCGGCCGTGGGCACCTGTCCGGAGATCACGACCAGCGGGGTCGAGTCCATGTAGGCGTTCGAGAGGGGGGTCACGATGTTCGTCGCGCCGGGCCCGCTCGTCACCATCGCAACGCCGGGCCGCCCGGTCGCCAACGCGTAGCCCTCGGCCATGTGGCCCGCACCCTGCTCGTGGCGGACGAGGACGTGGCGGATCGACGAGGAGAGGATCGGGTCGTACACCGGAAGGATCGCCCCGCCGGGCAGGCCGAACATGACCTCCACGCCCTCCATCTCCAGGCTCTTGATCAGTGCTTGCGCTCCGGTGAGCTGCATCTCGCCTCCGGGATCCCAACTTGCTCGTTGTCTTTGGTTGTTGTGCTGAGGTCTTGCTCGTCTTCGCCGGCCAAATGCTTGGGCGTCGAACCAGCGCCAGAAATTGGAACGACCTCCCCGGGGGGAGGTCGGTCGGCGCGCAGGCTTTGGTCGGCCGCGCGCCCTAGAGAATCAGTACCAGCGTGGTGTCGACGACGCTCGAGCGGGTGCCGATTGCGGACATGGTGCCCGCATCATGGCACACGGGGCACGACCCGCGCCAGCGCCCCTGGGTCACGGCTCGGTGACCGCCCCCCGCTCGGCACCCGTCACGAGCCGGGCGTACTTGGCCAGGACACCCGAGGTGTAGCGGGGCGGGAAGGGCTTCAGGACCTCGCGCCGGCGCGACAGCTCGTCGGAGGGCACGAGGAGCTCCACGCGGTGTGCGTCGACGTCGATGCGGATCCGGTCACCGTCTTGCACCAGCGCGATCGGGCCTCCGTCGACCGCCTCGGGCGCGACGTGTCCGATGCACAGCCCGTGCGTCCCGCCCGAGAACCGGCCGTCGGTGACGAGCGCGCAGTCACCCCCCCGTCCCGCGCCCTTCATCGCACCGGTCACCGCGAGCATCTCGCGCATCCCAGGACCGCCCTTGGGGCCCTCGTAGCGGATGACGACGACCGTCCCAGGCTCGATCGCGCCGGCGAGGATCGCATCGAGGGAGGCCTGCTCCCCGTCGAAGACCCGAGCCCTGCCCTCGAAGGTGTCCTGGTCGATCCCCGCGACCTTCACGACCGCGCCCTTCGGGGCGAGTGAGCCGGTCAGGATCGCGAGACCCCCTTGGGCGTGGATCGGATCGCTCAGCGGGTGGACCACCGTGCCGTCGGGCTGTGGGGGCGAGACCGCTGCGAGGTTCTCGGCGACCGTCCTGCCGGTCACCGTCACGCAGTCGCCGTGGATGAGCCCCGCCTCGAGGAGCTCCCTCATCACCGTGGGCACGCCGCCCACGCGGTCGACGTCGACCATGTGGAACCTGCCGTGCGGCTTCGTGTCGGCGAGGTGCGGGACCCGGGCGGCCACGCGATTGAAGTCCTCGAGCTCGAGGTCGACGCGCGCCTCGTGGGCGATCGCCATCAGGTGGAGCACCGCGTTCGTCGAGCCGCCGAGGGCCATCACCACCGCGATCGCGTTCTCGAAGGCCTCCTTCGTCATCACCTGGCGCGGGCGGATCCCGGCCTCCAAGAGCGCGACCACCGCACGGCCCGAGTCATAGGCGAGCTCGTCCCGTCTGGCGTCTACCGCCGGCGCCGACGCGCTCTGTGGCAGTGACATGCCGAGCGCCTCCGCCGCGGAAGCCATCGTGTTCGCGGTGAACATGCCCGCGCACGACCCTTCGGTGGGGCAGGCGTGGCACTCGATCAGCGCGAGCTCCTCATCGCTCAACGCGCCCACGGCATGCGCCCCGACCGCCTCGAAGACGCTCACGACGTCGAGCGCACGGTCGTCGAGGTGGCCGGGAAGGATCGTCCCGCCGTAGAGGAAGACACTCGGGAGGTTCACCCGTGCGGCCGCCATCAGCATCCCCGGGAGCGACTTGTCGCAACCAGCCAGCGTGACCAGGGCGTCGAACCGTTCTGCGTGCATCATCGTCTCGATCGAGTCGCAGATCACCTCCCGGCTCACGAGTGACGCGCGCATTCCCTCGTGCCCCATCGAGATGCCGTCGGAGACCGCGATCGTCACGAACTCGAACGGGAAGCCTCCTGCCGCCCGCACCCCGTCCTTCGCCCGCTTCGCGAGGCGGTCGAGAGGGAGGTTGCAGGGCGTGACCTCGTTCCAGCTCGACGCCACGCCCACCTGCGGCTTGTCCCAGTCCTCGTCGGTCATCCCGACGGCCCGCAACATGGCCCTGGCGGGCGCGCGCGTGGGGCCCTCGGTGACCTGGTAACTGCGGGGCTTGATGCCCGGCCGTTCGGCCGCGTCGCTCGGGTTCGTCATGGCCCTGGCTGCAGGGCGGGAAGCGGGGAGGGCATCGGGAGCATGCGGTTCATGATGGCAGCCGCGCGGCTCATCGGCGAAGACGGCCCAGCTCGGCCGCGATCGCCTTGCCGTCAGCTTTGCCCCCGGTCGCCCGCATCACCTGGCCCGTGAAGAAGCCGGCGAGCTTGTCCTCGCCCGCTGAAAAGCGCGCCCACTCCTCAGGGTTCGCGTCGACGACGTCCCGCACGACCGCCGCGAGCGAGCTCTCCGAGAGCGCCTCGAACCCCTTCTCGGCGGCGATGGCCGCGGGGTCGCCGCCGCCTGCGGCGAGAAGCTCCGCGAGCACCGCCTTCGACTGCGTCGCGGTCAGCGAACCCTGCGCCTCCATCTCGACCAGGCGGCCGAAGGTGGCCGGGTCCAGGGCGAGCGCTGCGTCGAGGTCGGCCGCCAGCTCGTTGGTCGCGCGCACGAGCGCGAGGTCGGCGGGCGCCCCCTGGCCGACCGCGGCCACGACCAGGTCGTCCAGGCCCTGTCCGACGAGGACATGGACCTGGTCCACCTGCTGGGGCGTCGGCGCTCTCCCGATGAGCCCGGCGAGCCGCTCTCGGCGGGCGGAGGGGAGCAACCCGATGGCTCCGGCGGCCCTCGCCTGCCACTCGGCGTCAGGCGCCAGGGGCACGAGGTCGGGTTCGGGAAAGTAGCGGTAGTCGAAGGCCTCCTCCTTCGAGCGCAGCGGCACCGTGCGGCCTGCGTGCTCGTCCCAGTGGCGGGTCTCCTGGGCCACCGCTCCGCCCGACTCCACGAGTGCGACCTGCCGTGCGGCCTCGTACTCGATCGCTCGGCCGAGGGAGCGGAGCGAATTCAGGTTCTTGATCTCACAACGCGTGCCGTACGCTCCAGCGCCCACGCGCCGGACCGACACGTTCGCGTCGACCCGCAGCGAGCCCTCCTCCATCCTCCCGTCGGAGGCCCCCGTCGCGACGAGCACCGCCCGCAGCTCTGTCACGTAGAGGCGGGCCTGTGCGGCCGAGCGGATGTCGGGCTCGCTCACGATCTCGACGAGCGGCACGCCGGCGCGGTTGTAGTCGACGAGCGCGTAGTCGGCTGCGTGGATACGGCCGGTCTCGCCCTGATGCGTCGTCTTGCCGGTGTCCTCCTCCAAGTGCGCCCGCACGATCCCGACCCTGCTGCCGTCGGGGAGCTGCAGCCAGCCGCCGACATTGATCGGCTCGTCGTACTGGCTGATCTGGTAATCCTTGGGCATGTCGGGATAGAAGTAGTTCTTGCGGTGAAAGCTCGAAGGGCGCACCTCGCAGTGCAGCGCCGTCCCGATGCGCATGGCGAGCTCGACGGCGTGGGAGTTGAGCACGGGCAGGGAGCCTGGGAGCCCCAGGCAGACCGGGCAGATGTTCGTGTTCGGCTGGTCACCGAACGCGTTCCTACAGCAGCAGAAGAGCTTCGTCTGCGTCATGAGCTCGCTGTGGACCTCGAGGCCCACGACCGTCTCCCATTCAGGTCCGTCCAGAACCGCACGTTCTGCCCGGGTGCCCATGGCGCTCACCGCGCACCTTCCTTGTCCGTCGCTCCTGCCCGCGCCGCGGCCGCCCGCTCGAGCGCCGCGGCCACCTGGAACATCCGTTCCTCGCAGAGTGCCGGCGCGAGCACCTGCACACCGACCGGGAGGCCGTCGTCGCCCACCCCGAACGGCACGCTCATCGCCGGATGACCCGAGAGGTTCGAAGGAATCGTGCAGACGTCGGACATGTACATCGTGAGCGGGTCGGCGACCCGTTCACCGATCGCGAAGGCGGTCGTCGGCGCCGTCGCGCCCAGCAGCACGTCCAGGTGCTCGTACACGCGGTCGAACGCCCGGATCAAGAGGGTGCGAACCCGCTGGGCCTTCCCGTAGTACGCGTCGTAGTAGCCAGCGGACAACGCGTACGTCCCGAGCATGATCCTGCGCTTCACCTCCGGCCCGAAGCCGGCCGTGCGCGTCGCAGTGTTCATCGCCGAGACGTCCGGCGCGTCCACCCGCAGCCCGTAGCGGACGCCGTCGTAGCGCGCGAGGTTCGACGACGCCTCCGCCGGCGCGATGAGGTAGTAGGCGGACAGCCCTAGCCGGATCTCGGGCACCGAGACCTCTTCGACGAGCGCCCCCGCCTTGGCGAGGTCCTCTGCGGCCTCGCGCACGCGCCGGCAGACGTCGGGTGCGGTGTCGTCGACGAGCTCGTCGCAGACGCCGACACGCAGGCCGTCGACACCGGCCTCGAGCGACCGGCCGGCTTTGGGAGCCGGGCGGTCGAGGGAGGTGCTGTCCATCGGATCGTGGCCGGCGATCACCTCGAGCAGCAGCGCGGCGTCGGCCACCGAACGCGCGAACGGGCCGATCTGGTCGAGTGAGCTCGCGAAGGCGACGAGCCCGTAACGGGACACCACGCCATAGGTGGGCTTCATGCCGACCACCCCGCACAGCGCAGCGGGCTGGCGCACCGACCCTCCCGTGTCGGAGCCGAGGCCGAGGGGGACGAGCGCTGCCGCCACCGCGGCGGCCGACCCCCCCGAGGAGCCACCGGGCACCCGCGACGGATCCAACGGGTGGTGCGTCGGCCCCGCACAGGAGTTCTCGGTCGACGAGCCCATGGCGAACTCGTCGAGATTCGTCTTCCCGACGACGACCGCCCCCGCGTCACGAAGGCGCCTCACCACGGTCGCGTCGTAGGGGGGACGCCAGCCCTCGAGGATCCTCGACGCACAGGTCGTCGGGATCCCGCGCGTGCACAGGTTGTCCTTGAGCGCGATCGGCACGCCCGCCAGTGGCCCGGGGTCCATCCCGGTGCGGACCGTCTCGTCGACCAAGTCGGCCGAGGCACGCGCCTCGTCCGCGGCGACGTGGAGGAAGGCGTGCAGCTCCGGGTCGCGCCCTGCGATCGCCTCGAGCGCGGCGTCCACCGCAGACCTGGCGGTCCGCTCGCCGCCTCGGACCGCCTCGGCGAGGGCGAGCGCGCTCTCGTCGCTGGCCGGCGTCATGGAGCCTCCCCCACGATCCGGGGCACCTTGAATCGTCCGTCCTCCACGTCTGGCGCGGCGGCGAGCACCTCGCCGCGGTCCAGCCCCGGGCACGGATCGTCGGAGCGCAGGACGTTGCGGACGGGCAACGGATGGGCGGTCGGTGGAACGCCGCCGACATCGAGCGACGAGACGTCGCGGGCGTGGTCGATCACCCGGGCGAGTTGATCCGTGAACATGTCGAGCTCTTCTTCGGAGAGCGAGAGGCGCGCGAGCCTCGCGACGTGGGCGACGTCGTCGCGGCCTAGCGACGGCGGGTCGCTCATGTCTCCTCCCCCTCGTCCTCGGGCTCCTCGGTCACCGAGACGACGAACGCCTCGAGCGTGGACTCCACTTCTTCGTGCTCGTAGTCCACCATCGCATTGTGGTAGCTCCGCTCCAGCCACACGCGCTCCACCGGCCCGCTCACCGACGACACGAGCAGGTCGCCGTTGACCGGTGGCACCACGTGATCCTCCCTGCTCGAGACGATGAGCACCGGGCAGCGGATCCGGCCGAGCTCGAGGGCCACCTCCTCGGCGCCTTCGTTCAGCGACAGGAAGGCGGCAATGGGGGTGCCGTCATAGGTGGGAAACGTGACCGTCGGGTCCGCGGTGTCGGGCGGCTCGCCCTTCCACACAGTCGTCCCGGCGTCGAGCAGGGCGCGCGCGGCCGACCGCAGCTCGTCGCCGAACGGCTCGACCAGCGGGTTCACGACCCCGATGCCGCGCACGTCGGGATGGCGCTCGGCCAGCCAACAGGCGAGCGTCCCTCCCATCGAGTGGCCGACGATCGCCACCCGCGGGCACCTCGCCCGAAGGCGGGCGTAGGCCTCCTCCGCGGAGGCCGACCAGTCCGCCCACCCGAGAGGCGCGAGGTCCTCGATCGCCGTCCCGTGACCAGGCAGGAGCGGCGCCTCCACGGTGAGTCCCTTCGCCGCCAGCCGCTTCGCGGTGCGTCGCATGCCGAAGGGGCTTCCGCAGAAGCCGTGGATGAGCAGTGCGCCCTCGGGTCCGCCCGCGGCGGAGTAGGGCTCTGCACCGGGCATGATCGGGGCTGGCACTCCTGGGACTCTATCGACGGTGCCTTGTCCGGCTTCACAAAGCACGCCATATCCTTTCCGACACCATGACGGCGGCCCGAAGGAGCGGCTCCATGCCCTACCCATTCCTGAGCGACGAATGGATCGAGAAGGCCCACGCGATCCGGGCGGAGTTCCAGGACAAGTCCCCTGCGATCGACCAGCCGGTGCGCATGAACCTCGTCGTCACCGAGATCCCCTTCGGCGACGGGGACCTCCAGGCGCACATGGACACCACCGCCGGCCACCTCGACATCGACAAGGGTCACGTCGAAGACGCAGACCTGAAGATCACGCTCGACTACCAGACGGCGAAGGCGATCCTGGTCGACCGCAATCCTCAGGTGGGGATGCAAGCCTTCATGGCGGGGAAGATCCGGGTCGAGGGGGACATGGCGAAGCTGATGGCCGTCCAGGCGGCTCCTTCCGGTGAGCACGCCGAGGAGCTGGCGGAACGGCTCCGCGCGATCACGGAGTGAGACGGAGCGCCGATATGGACGGTGGCGGGGCACCCGAGCTCGCGCACGTCGAGCGGAAGCCCTGGGAGATCGATTGACGGCCCACGCGGCAGGAGAGGGCGGCTTCGGCGGCACCGTTGATCCCTCCGGCGCCGACGACTCCAGCGATCCCCGGGGGATCGGCGAGCGGCTCACCGCGGCGGTCGAAAATGGCGCCGTCGACACGGTGCTGGTGATGGTCGTCGACATGCAGGGTCGGCTCCAGGGGAAGCGTGTCGATGCGCGCTTCTTCCTCGACCAGGTCGCCGAGCTGATCGCCCGCAAGCACTTCGGGGACGCCGTCGTCGACCACTACACGAACATGGCCCGCGTCGAGCTGGATGGCTTCGACGCTGCCGTGACCGACTGGGAGCGGTACCGGGGCTTCGAGCGGCTGTAGCTGGGCGGCGGCAGCCCGGACACCGCCCGAACGAGACCCCAAGCCAGTCAAGCGGGTCAAGTGAGTCAAGAAAGCGAGACACGAAAGGACGTCGATGGGAGTGGGTCGTCTGGAGGGGAAGGTCGCGGTCATCACCGGGGCAGCGAGCGGCATCGGCAGGGCCTCCGCCGGGCGTTTCGCTTCCGAAGGCGCCAGAGTGGTCGTCGTGGACCTCGACGAGGAAGCCGGAGCCACCGTCGCCAACAGCATCGGCGGCCTCTTCGTGCGTGCTGATGTGACCGTCGCCGAAGACGTCGACCGGATGTACGACACCGCCATCCGCGAGTTCGGAGGGCTCGACGTGTGCTTCAACAATGCGGGCATCTCGCCGCCCGACGACGACTCCATCCTCACCACCGGTCCCGACGCCTGGCACCGAGTCCAGGAGGTGAACCTCACCAGCGTCTACCTCTGCTGCAAGGCGGGGATCGCGAGGCTGCTCGAGCTCGGTGGCGGAAGCGTCATCAACACCGCCTCCTTCGTTGCCGTTCTCGGTTCTGCGACCTCGCAGATCTCCTACAGCGCCTCGAAGGGCGGGGTGCTCGCGCTCTCACGCGAGCTCGGCGTCCAGTTCGCGCGCCGCGGCGTCCGTGTGAACGCGCTGTGCCCAGGGCCGGTGAACACGCCCCTCCTGCGTGAGCTGTTCGCCAAGGACCCGCAACGCGCAGCCCGCAGGCTCGTCCATGTCCCGATGGGCAGGTTCGGTGAGCCCGAGGAGATCGCCGCCGCGGCTGCGTTCCTCGCTTCCGACGACGCGTCCTTCATCACGGCATCGACCTTCCTCGTCGACGGGGGCATCCACGCTGCCTACGTGACCCCCCTGGACGACGATTTCACACCCCTGTCGTAGCCGGGAGACTCGTGTGTGGTGGGGCCTCACCTACAGGCTAACAACTCAAGGGGTAACCCCGAAGATAGCGGCCTCATCGACGCCGGTCCCGACTCTCCGAAGTCGTAGTTGCCTGACTACTCAACGCTCGCGTCGAAGTAGATGATCTGCCATCAGAGCGGCGACACGATCCCGCGGTAGCGCCGGCGTCCGATGACCCTCTCTTCCGACCATCTCTTCGTTGGCGACAAGGGCATTCGCGACTGCCTCCTCCACTCCCTGGACAACCGCGGAGAAGAAGCGGTCGAGGTGCCCCCAAGGTACGAAGGAAACAACATCAAGGTGCTCCTTGCCGGCGAAATAGGTTGTACTGGAAGGCGTGAAGGCACCTGCATTTCCCGTGGAGAGTGCCAGAAAGAGGTCCCCCGAAAAGTGAGATCCGACGGCTCCAGTGCGTGCGATGCCGACCGTCACTTTACGCGCCATGGCTTTGCACTGGGGGGAATGAGTGGCGCGTCGGTCGCCACTACGACAATTGCCGAACCAGATCCTGGCGGTGGACCGGCAGCATACGCCGCCATCGGATTGTCATCGAGCAAAGCCTCGCCGAGCGGCACACCCGCCAACGTGAGTTCCCGACGTGCCCCGAAGTTTGCCTGGACGAACACGCCAACGGTGTAAAGCGTGTCGTTGTACTCGACAAGCCGAGATGCCGTTCCGGATCCGCCCTTGAATGCATAACAGTTCATCCCCGTCCCACCGCCGACAGAACCTTCTTCAATTGGTCCCCTGTCAGCATCGTCGAGTGCACGGACGACGGTGGACTCCGAAATGTGGTGACCGTTGATATCGTTTAGGTAGCCATCCCAGGTTTCGGCTGCCACCGGAAACAACCAAGACTCCGCAAGCTTGGGGTGACGCGCGACGGTCCACGCAACTATTCCCGCATGGGCTATTCCCACTGCGTGGGTATTCGTGATCGCAACAGGCCCCGAAAAGGTGCCCGACTCCTCAATCCATGAGACGCCGGTCATCTCTCCGGTTCCGTTCTGGCTGTGAAAACCCGCGGACACGGGGTCCCCAGGGAGGTTCCTCCCCCGAGGATGTATCGCCGTGACACCGGTCCGCACGTCGCTCCCTTCTATGAGCGTGACGTAGCCAACTTCAAGACCTGGTACATCGGTGATCGCGTTCCATGGGCCGGGGATGCCCTTGAACGGGATACCCAGCGCGCGGGACCGTGGTTTCCCGCCCGGAGTCCGCAGATGGAGCGCGTGTGGACCCTGTGGGTCCGCTGGTGAATCCCCTTCCATCAGGTGAAGACCGTTTCGAGGAGCCTCTCACTCCAGTCGTACCGCCTGAGAGCGAATGGACGTACGAGTTCGTCGGAACGCCGCCGCGCGCGCTCAGACACCTGATAGCCGGCGCGCCTGGCATCGCCGCACGCTCCGTGATGCTCGAGCCGCACGATGACTGACCCCAATGACGGAAGAGTCATGTTGGGGCCGCTCAAGACCACACCTCCCCCGTCTCTGCTATTCCGGGGTCCCATCTTCCGCGTCGGCGATTGCGCGGGTCGAGCTTCAGGTTCGACCCGTTAGCCATATCCGGTACCCGTTTCACGCAGTGCATCGTCGTTCGGGATTGGCACGTGCCGCAAGATCCAGTCGAGAAGCGCTTCGTTCTCGGCAACGCGCACAGCGGGATTGCCCAGCTCTATGGATCCGCCGTGAGAGGAACCCGGGATGCGCAACATCTCGGCCTCGCACCCCGCTCTCAGGAGCCGTTCGAAGAAGGCATCGGAACCCCCCGTAGGAACCCTCCAGTCCTCTTCGTGTTGGATGATGAGAACTGGCGCTCTGCACCGGTCGGCCGCCGAGATCGGAGACATCTGCAACCTGTCGTGGTCGTTCATCGTGTCACCGATCCACAGCTGGGAGCCCATTCCGAAGTCGGAGCCAAGTTGCGCGTTCAGGTCGAGCAGGGGGTTCTCCAGTACGGCCGCGCAAAAGCGGTCCGTGTGGGTCACGAGCCACGCAGCGAGGAATCCACCTGCCGACACGCCTCGAACAGCCAAGCGGTCCCGGTCAATCCAACCCGATGAGATGGCGAAGTCAATAGCTGCCTCCACATCGTCGGCGTCATGATTCCCCCAGTCGCCATGGAGGCCCGCGGCAAACTCGAGCGAGTACCCGGTCGACCCGCGGTGGTTCACGAGCAGAGTGGCGAAGCCAGCTGCGGCGAGCATGCAGACGTCATATGAAAAGGAGTAGCCCCAGCTCGCATGGGGGCCGCCGTGGCAGGTGACGATGGTGGGAGCTGGCATCGAGGCGCCCACGGGCAGAAGGAACCATCCAGCCACCTCGCTCCCGTCTCGAGACGTTGCGGTCAGAGCGTGAACGGAGAAGTACTTCTCTGGCCCGAAATCAACCCCGTTCAGCCTCGTTAGGCGACGACGTTCACTACCATCGTGGCGCATGAGCCAGAGGTCAGGAGGTTCGTGCATCGAAGAGGTCGCCACGAGAAGTTGGTCCCCTGAAGCGTCCAAGGCAACCGTGGCGTGATCCTCACCGACGATCCGCTCCGGTGCAACGTCGTCTGCAATTGCCAGCTTCCAGGGCTCAAGCCGTCCCTCCGATTGGACTGGCACCACCGCGAAGCCGCCGTCAGGGGATACGACAATGCGCGGCAGAGCCCACTCAGATGGAAAGTCTGCGACAAGGATTCCAAACGCCCAGCCTGTGATACCGCGGGAGATCAGTCGAGCGTTCCCTTCCAAGCTGGCTTGGGTGACGAACACGTCCACCGGCCGTCCAATACCTACCGTGTTGGGCCCTGAGCGAACGACGCGGTCGTCTGGGGTCCACTCAGCGACCGGCGAGCAGACCATGAAGTCACTCTCCCAGATCACCGAATCCGACCCCTTGTCGAGGTCGAGCCGGTGCAAGCGGAACCGAGGCTCGGCACCGACGGTGAGATCGGTCACGAGCGCAGATCTCCCACTTCTGCTCCACGAGCACGCGATGGGGATCGCCTTGGCCTCGCAGACCCGCACACTCGCACCCCCATCGATCGGCATCAAGAAGAAGTCCGCAATGCTGTCTGCGAGCGGCCCCATCCCATCCAGACGCCACAGCGGAGTCGCGACGCGGTACGGCAGCTGCCTATCGCGGGGCGCTCCGACGGGTGCCGCGAATAGCAAGTGTGAGCCGTCTGGAGAGATTGCGGGGGCGAGAGGAGACACGCCCCACGGAGCGTTGGTGATACACCACTCCTTGCGCGAGTTGACCTCGACGCGGTGCACTTGACGAGATCCTGAGCGGTTGGAGGTGAAGACTATCGATTCACCGTCGGGATGCCATGCGAGGCCCATGTCAGGCGAACTGGAAACCGCCAAGCACCTTGCCACCTCGGACTCCACGTCGACAACCTCAAGTCTCGCCTTATCCCGGCTCGCGGAATCCGCGACGGAGACCGAAAGGGCGACGAGGCTCGAATCCGGTGAAAGCGCCGCTGCGAGAAGGACCTTCAGACGCAGAATGCCTGTTGGCCGCAACCCACCTTTCCTCACTTCTGGCCCGTCTCTCCAAATGCACCGAGGAGCACGCGGGTGACGGACATTGGTGCGACCACGATGGCCGGCCTCATCTTGGCTGCTGCTGCTCCATCTGAGCCACTCTCAGCTCCAGTAGTATGTGGCCGGTGTCACCGAGTTCAACGGATCGGTCGGGATGGCACCTTTGAGGCCCTTGCGGACCTCGTACAGTGTGACTGGTTCCGGCTGCCACAGGACGGGAAGCGACTTCTCGAGGTAGTTCTCGTATTGCGTCAGGTTGACGTTTGAGAGGTTGGTTGCGCGTATCAGCGCATTGCTTCGTTGTGTGGTGAACAAGCCATAGTTGGATGACGCGCCGGATGCGAAGTTCTCCTCCCCCGTCGGGTCAGGCGAGTACACCCAGCCGATCGGCCCGTTGACCTCCCAGGAGCAACCCTTGGGGCACGGGGTTACCTGACCAAACACGTCGTCGACCGATCCTGACGTCAGCGAGACATGGATGCCAGCCAGCGACCAGCTGGCTTTCTCAGCCGTCATCATCGTTTTGAGCGCCGATGTGCCCGCGAAATACGCAAGTGTGATGGCCAGCTTCGCGCCCTTCTTGATTCCCGCTCCGCAGTCACCCGCGGCTGATCCCGGCTTCTCACAGACATCCGTCCCCCCCGGGATCACCTTCCACCCGTGGGACGACAAGAGGTGCTCAGCGGCCCCAGGACTGTAGGGATAGGGATTCACCAGCTCCGCCTTGGACGCGTCGGGATTCTTCGGAAGGGTCGGGACGGGGCCGTAATCGGGATACGCGTACCCCTGGTAGATCCTCGACACATACAGAGTCTGATTGACCAGGTGTTGCAGCGCCTGGCGGATGTAGAGCTGCAAAAAGAGCCTTCCAGCTTCCCCTGTGTCACCGTTTGACTTGAAATTATACGGGTAGTACCTGACTCCCCAGAGGTAGAAGGGAGCCAACGAGTATGTGGACAGTCTCGGGTTGTTCGCTCCGATTTTTAGTGGTGATCCTGGGGTGGCTGCCTTGGCGGCTGGCGAGGTGATCTCTGTCGTAGGTAGATCTCCGATATCGACATCTCCTGCTACCAACGCGTTGTACTCGGCCGATCCTGAGGTAAACGGCTCCTCGATGTATTTCTTCACTCTTGGCTTGTTTGGTCCCGAATAGGCGGCATTCGGCTCGAATACAACGTTCGATGTGGCTCCGAACGAAGTGAGAGTCCAAGGGCCATCGACCACCTTCCACAGTGGGTTGGTGGCATACGTTGACAGAGCGCTCACTCCCGTTGTCTTAGGATTCACGGGGTTGTACCCAGCCTGCTTCGACAGATAGTCGTACACGGCTACACACGCGGCATCTGCCGTTCCGAAGGCAGCGGTGGCGCAGCCTGCGGACCCGGCCTTTGCGGAGCTGGACGTCTTTGTCCATGTAAGGGGCAGCGGCGTGATCTGCGACAGTTGATTGTAGAGCAGCCAGTGCGGGTTGAAAGAGCGGTCGAGCGTGATCGTGAGCGTCGTTGGATTTGTGATTCGCACCGCCTTCACGCTTGTCGGCATCGAGAGCCCGCCTGGGAACCAGGCTCCGTATCCTGTGGGTTTTGCCTTCCAGATGTTCATCCAAAATAGAACGTCCTCTGCGTCGACCTTGGATCCGTTGGACCATTTATAGCCCTTGAGAGAGATCTCTACGGTTCTGTTATCATGAGAAAATGCGGGAGTTTTTCCGATAGACAGTCTCTCGTTGAGTGTAACTGACGCCGGACCTCCGACCCAGTACAGCGGTCGAAATAGCAGATAGTCCAGTTCGTAGAGATTCGCAATGGTGAAATACGAGGCCGAGAAGTATGGAAAGATGAAATTGGGCCGTGTGGTCGGACGCTCGGCAAGCACTACCTGTGTTTTCGAACTTGCTGACGCGCCGCTCAAGGTGGACGAAATGACGGTCGTCCCCAGAGAGGCAATGCATACAACGGCCGCCCCACTGGAGAGCATCAGCCGAAGCTTCCGCAGTTGACGCGTGCGCACTCGATTCCCCCCATCTGTCGGGCTCATTGTCGTCGATCCCGAGGTGGCGTGGCATCACACCACCACTCTCTCGACGCTTCGGCGAAGCTGCTCTCCGCTTGAGGAGGTCCCTGGAGCTCGCCTGCGTGGCTCAGGGTACAGACGCCGCACGGTACGGGCAATGCACATCTTGGGCATCCAGGCCTGCAGAAGGTGCACTAAAGTGGCACCATGGCCCTGACCCTCCGGGCATTGCTCACGCTTGGGCCTGTCCGGCGAGCTGAGCCGATCGTCCTCGCCGCCGAGGAGCAACTGGATCGTCTCGTTCGGTGGGTTCACATCGCCGAACCCGCCGACATCGCTGATCTACTTCGAGGGGGAGAGCTCATCCTCACGACCGGAATGGGAATCGCTGCAAACGCTTCGGTTCAAAAGCGGTATCTGGCAGAGCTTTCCGCCGCTGGTGCAAGCGGGCTCATGATCGAATTGGGACGCACCTTCCAGCGAATCCCTGATTCGATGA
>JASHYA010000165.1 GCA_030043315.1 Acidimicrobiales bacterium | reverse complement strand
GACCAGCACAGCGCTGATCGTTAATTCGCTTACGGGCACGCAAACGGACTTCTTGAAGTACGAGGACTGGGAGGAGACCCACCTTCCGGTGTTCTTCACCCCCACCGCAGTCAGCTTGTTCGAAGTCCACAAGGGCCTTCAGGGGGTCAAATTTAACCCGATGTTGACGGCGACACCGGCCACATTCCACTGGTCCTAATCACCGGGAAGCGTCGGCCAGTTCCAGTGATCACTGGACGGTGGGGCGGCACTGGCTGGTGACGATCGATGCGGCGTGGTCGGCGTAGAACGGGCGTCACTCCGCTGAGGTGCCCCGGGGAACCAGAATCGTCACTGGCGGTCTGAGGTTCCTCAGCGACAATCCCTACAGCGAGAGCCACTTTCGCACCCTCAAGTGCCGACGCGAGTTCTCCAGGCGCTTCGGTTCCTATGAGACCCGCACGCGTGGTGCACCCCGTTCTTCGGTGGGTCACGAGACCGAGCATGGCACTCGGGGTTGGCTCTCACCTGCGCCCAGACGCGCACTACGGGCGCGCCGAGTTACTGCTTCGCCAACGCGCCCTCGTCCTTGACGCGGCCCTACTTCGTACAACCCGAACGCCGGAGGTAGACCTCGACGTCATAAGGGGCCTAACGACGCGATCTTGCGGCGGCCAATCGTCGACTCGATGTGTCTTCTCCAGATCGACTGGTAACGCTGCGTCGTGCTCGGGCTCAGGTCCTGCCAACCGTTGTCGCGCCATCCTGCAATCGCTTCGCTCACCGTCGTCGACGGACCCCAGCGTCGGGAAGTGTCGTCTGGTCTTGGACGACTGCAGGCTCCTTGTTCTGTTTTGTGACGAGCCGCGCGGGCTCACGCTCGGCGGCACGACGCGTGCCGTGCAAGACGCGGTTCTTGTGTCGGACTCTTCCATTCGCGTCGCGCCCAACGAACACGCGCAGCTCGTACGCGTCCGGTCCTCTGTCGGGCCGTTTTCGAAGACTGCCAGCCATCTCGATCCCGGCACCTTGGGATTAGAAGCGGGGGTCGACCCGTCGCTCGTTGGATCACCCTGCTCTGGATGGACACGTCTATCCAGAGCAGCGTCCGAGGTTCGCGATCTGGACCCGACGGCGTGGCGCAACCTGAGACGGGGGGAGACGCAACTGTTGGGACGCGGGTCCCCCGCCGACCGCGACGGGATCGGCTCCGTTGCCATGCGCCTGTCGTGGATCTTGCGGCGACGCCGGCCGGCGTGGTCGGGGCTCGTGAGCAGCATTAAGCTACGACTTGCGTAGCTACGTAGTACGTAGTACCTTGGTATTCGTGCCCGACGGAGACCGATCGACCCTCGCAGGCCCGCCGCTGCTCGTGCTCATGAGCCTTGCGACCGGGTCGAAGCACGGACACGCCCTCATGAAGGACATCACAGCCTTTGCCACAGTCCGGCTTGGACCCGGGACGCTGTACGGCGCGATCAGCCGCCTCGAGGACCGGGGCCTGATCGCGGCCCTCCCTGCGGACGACCGCAGGCGGCCCTACGAGATCACCCCCGAAGGCGCAGCCGTCCTGGAGGCGTCGATCGTCGAGCTCCGCCAGATCGTCGAGGTGGGGGTGACCAGGTTGGGGATGCTGCGCCGTCCAATGAGGCGATCCCAGCGGGTCCTTCGAGGAGAGCCGGCATGAACGAGGGCAAGCAGCCGAGGCGCTGGCTGCGCGCCTTTCCTCGTGCGTGGCGTGACCGCTACGGGGGCGAACTGCAAGGTCTCGTCGAGGATCTCCGAGCCCAGGGCGACTTGCGGTCTTCGGATCGGATCGACCTGGTCCGAAAGGGCCTTGCAATGAGGCGCGACGGGCTCAGGCGGCGATCGACGTTCGGAGCGCTCGGGATCGCGGCCGCAACCGTCTGCGCCCTCGTCGGACTCGCCCTGGCAGGCACGTTCGGCTCGCAGGCGACGACCGGTCCGGTGGCATCGCGCGGCGTCATTGAAGAATTGCACAGCCATGGCGTCATCATTGAATTGCACACCCATGGCGTCCCGGTGCCCGCCCAAAGGGTGGTGACGCTTTGCCATACGACAACTTCGACCGGGAACTTGCAGTGTCCGACGGAGATCACGTTTCGGTCACGCTAAGACTGTTCGTCAGGGCTGACCCGCACGTCTTCGGAACGTCGAGCAAGGTCCTGCTCGGATTCAGGCCCTGTCAAGTCCGAAGTGCCTTGACGACGACTCCCGCCCCGATGCCGAACTTCCAGCCCAGCCACTGCCGGGGGCTCATGCCCTGGGTCCACGCCAACCGCTGGGTGTGACGGTCCAGCTCTTCAGCGACGAGCGGCGCTCCGGCGCTCAGCCCGACGATGGCGGGCAACGCGTACAGCGCGTACACGGCACCGTCGGTCCAGTACGTCCACGTCTGCGAATGGCTCGCGGTGAGATCCGTGGTCACAACCCACACGGAAAGGAGCAGCGCCAGGGTGGGGGCACTTCCAGTTCGGGGACTACGGGAAGCTGAGGCTCTCCCATGAGGTTGCCTCAGCTGCCGGAAACGCTCACTCCACTTGCGCGGAGCTGCCCCGCTCGCGAAGTGCCGCTGGTGACACGCGCGCAACCCGGCGTTTGCGCCGCCTCGTCACTCCAGGGACAGAGGCTTATTGGGCTACTCGAAGACAATGGTCAAGTGCTCGAAGCGATACCGAGAAAGACGATCACCGCCCGGTTCACGCGGACAACATCGGCATCAGAAAGCTCGCCGACGCGATCTCCAAGCCTTGAACGGCGAACGGTCGTGATCTTGTCGACCATGAGTCGACACGCTTGGCTCAGGCCGTTCTCGGGTGCGGGCTCGATCTCGACCCGAAAGAGTGGTGCTTCGGTGGGATCGGTCGTGAATGGGCACACCGTCACCGA
>JASHYA010000164.1 GCA_030043315.1 Acidimicrobiales bacterium | reverse complement strand
GATGTACTTCGCGAGCATCGAGACCATCTCCGACTCGAGCGCGGCTCGGTACGACACCCGGATCTTCCAGCCGGCGAGGATGCGGATCCAGCCGAGGATGAAGACGAGGTAGTAGACGGCCACCACCGCCAGCGAGATCCCGACGTCGGAGAGGCGTGCGTGGCCGAGCTGCGGCGCCGCGGTCGCCCACTCCCCCTTGACCGCGTAGGCGCAGATCGCGATGACCGCGACGACAGCTGCGGCTTCGAGCGCGCGACGCAGCCGCGGTCGGCGCCTGAGCCCGGACACGGTCCGGCGCGCCGTGCTGCTCAGCGTCCGCATCAGGTGACGATAGTGGGCCATCACGGTGGTGCCGGCGGCTGCGCTGCCCGCGCGGAGAGGAAACCGCCGAGTCGCGGTCGTCCGCGCCACGAACATACTGCGGCGCATGTGGGTGCGAAGGCGACGCTCTCCGCGAGCAGGGAGCGCTGGCAGTGGCGCCGCGGTCGCGGTGCAGGCCGGGGCGAGCGGGCAGCGAGAGCCTCCGGCGAGGCCGAAGACCCTCAGGTGGACGGCGCTGGCGCTGATCACGGTGGGATCCGTCGGCTACCTGGGGTCGGCGCCCGCCACCTCCGTGTTCGGGCTCGCCTCGGTCTTCCTCTACGTCCTGCCCGCCTTCGTCTTCCTCGCGCCGGTGTCGCTCGTCGCGGCGGAGCTCGCGTCCGGGTGGCCGGGCGGCGTCTACAACTGGGTCAGCGAAGGCGTCTCTCCGCCGATGGGGTTGCTCGCCGTCTGGTGTGAGTTCTCGCAGACGATCTTCTACTACCCGGCGCTGCTCGGGTACGTCGGCGGCACGCTCGCCTACGTGTTCGACCAGCGCCTGGCGACCAACGGCGTCTACACGGCCGTGATCATCGTGCTCCTGTTCTGGGGCGGCGTGCTGCTGACCTCGCGCGGAAGCTCGCTGGCAGACCGGTTCTCCTCCAGCGGGACGCTGATCGGGACGCTGATCCCGGGCGCGATCCTCGTCGTGCTCGGCGCGATCTACCTGCTGCAGGGCAACCGATCCGCGGCGCCGATGGGCGTCCACCACCTCCTGCCGCCGTGGCATGGCCTGGCGAGCATCGTCCTCGTCGTCAACAGCTTCTTCACCTACGCCGGGGTCGAGGTCACCGCGGTGCACGTCGACGAGCTGCGCGATCCCGCGCGGGAGTACCCCCGGTCGATCTTCCTCGCCATGGGTCTCGTGCTGGCGGTCTTCATCCTCCCGACGCTCGCCATCGCCTGGGTCGTCCCCGAGCGCCAGGTCAGCCTCACCACCGGCGTGATGCAGGCGTTCAACCGCGTCTTCACGCACTTCGGCGTCTCCTTCGCCGTGCCGCTGATCGCGGTGGCGTTGGCGCTGGGAGCGCTGGCCGGGATGATCGCCTGGCTGGACGGTCCCTCCGAGGGGCTGCTGAGGATCGGACGCGAGCAGGGCTTCCTCCCGCCCTACTTTCAGCGGGTCAACCGCCAGGGCATCGAGGTGCACATCCTCGCCGCCCAGGGCGGCGTGATCACCGTCATCGCGCTGCTCTACGCCTTCGTCCCCTCGATCTCCCGGGCGTACTGGATCTTCACCGCCATGGCGACGCAGGTGTACCTGATCATGTACGTGCTCATGTTCGTCGCCGCGGTGCGACTTCGCCGCGCGCAGCCGGCTCACCCGCGCGGGTACCGGGTTCGCCGGCTGGGCCTGTTGTGCCTGCTCGGCGGCGTCTCCTCGGTCACCGCGCTCGTGCTCGGGTTCGTGCCTCCCTCGCAGCTCGGCGACCAGAGCCCGCTCGTCTACGCCCTCCTGCTCCTCGCCGGGATCCTCGTGGTCGGGATCATCCCCCCGCTGCTCCTCGACCGGTGGCGCAAACCCGGGTGGAAGAGAGCGGCGGCGGGCCAGCCCGCCGGCGCGGAGTCGGGCCCGGCCGCCCCTGCGCGCCGCGCTGGTGACGACCGCGGCTGACGGGACGCGGCACTAGGGTCTCACCGTGCGCGTGCCGTTCAGAGCCGTGCAGACCGTGGTCGACCCCTCGGGCGACTACTGGGGCCTGTACGTGACGAGGACAGTCCCGGAACGGCGCGGACCCGGCGCGCCCGCGCTCTTCGACGACTCGATGATCGGGTTTCCGTTCGGTGACTCGATCACGATGCTCGCGCTGCCGGTGGCGGTCGTCGACTTCGCGTGGTCGTGCCTGCTCGTGCCGCTCGGACGCGCCGTCGTGCGCACCCCGGGCGCGTTCGTCAGGGGGAGACGGTCGAACGTGGCGTGGATCCAGGCGGTGAGGCTCTACGGCGCGCCGCGACGCACGCGCACGTGGACGACGACGATCAACGACGCGCCGGGCGCGGTCGACGCGATCGCGGCGGGGCTCCAGCGGGGGAGGGTCGTCCAGCCCCGGGGCGCCGTCTACGCGGGCGAGGTCGATGACTGACGGGCCTCCGTCTCGTGGTCGCGCGTCTCGCGGCGGCCTCGACGCGGGAAGCGAACGCCGACGCCGACCAGCGTGAGCCCGACCCGGGGTCGCATCCCCGGCCGGAGCCTGCCTGCAAGCGCCCCGCTGCGGGGGTCCGTCCTGCCCGCCGAGCCGGGCGCTCGACGCGATCCGGCTCGCCACCGCCCAGCAGCCCGAGCACGAGCTCGCTCGACCTCTCGCCGAGGACGAACGCATGGCTCGGGCCGCCCGTGCGGTCGGATGCCGCGTCGAGGCGCCGGCGCAGCTCTCCCCGCGCAGACGCGCCCTTGCCCCTGCTCTCGCTCGGGCGCCGCCGATCGGGGTCAGGAGAACGGCTTCGTGACCATGTCGACCACGACCACCAGAAGCATGGCGATGTCCACGCGCGCGATCCGCAGGATGTGCGCGATCGCCGCCTGGGTCTCCGGGTGGGTCGCTCCGTGCGTCTCGACGAGCGCGCTCAGCCGCTTCGCGGCCGGCGCCAGCACCGTCACCCCGGTCAGGAACGTCGCCAGGAACCCGAGCAGGCCGAAGATGATCCAGAAGTGCCCGAAGCCGAGGTGACCGTCGATGACCATGGCGATACCCATCGCCACCACGATGACCCCGGCTGGCGCGAAGATGCGCTCGCCGGCGAACGCGGCCATGCGCGCGATCGCGCTGACTTCCTCCGCGTCCTGCCGCCTCTCGGCGAGGATGCCGAAGATCGTCAGCAGCGTGCCGCCACCGATCCAGACGACGACCGCGAGCACGTGCACGGCCATGAACGCCGCGTACCAGCTCGAGTCGGCGGCGAAGACGACCGCGACGACGGCGGCGACGCCGAAGACGAGTGCGCTCTCGCGCAGCGCCTGAGAGCGCGCCCCCGAGGCCTTCACCGTTTCGTCGACCGACGCCATGCTCGCGGGCGAGACCCTAACCCAGCGCCGGGGCACGCGTCAGGGGAACGTGCGCGGCACGACGTCGATGCCGCCTGCCAGCCCGAGCGCGCACGCCGGCGTCTCGGCGACGGCGGGGACGGCGGCGGCGCTCAGCTCAGGACCTTGAAGTGGAACAGCACGAAGAGCATGACGAGCCCGATCACCTCGAAGAACGCGAACGCGGTTACCCCGCCGTGCAGGCCTTCGTGGACTGCCCGCCGCCCTCTGAAACGGTGTGAGGCCTCGGCGTACGTGATCAGGAAGGCGCTACAACCGGCGCCGAACGCGAGTCCCGAGACGATCGCGATGAGGGGGACCAACGCCGTGATCATCGCACATCCGGCTGGCCCGCTTCGCGCCCGGCCACGGTTCGCGTGCCCGTGGGCGCCGCTCGGTTCAGGAGCGATGGCCATCCCCGGGATGGCCTGGTCTCGTTCGCGCCTCGGAGCGTCGAGCCGGCGCCCGGCGTCGGGGCGGGGATGAACTCCCCCTCGGCGCCGGCGCGCGGCGGCGGGGGCGCGGGCACCTGCTCGACAAGCTCGACCGCGGCGGTCCCTCCCCGGAGGTGAAACGCGAATCCGCGCAGCGGGTCATCTCCGCTCGTCGCCCTCGATCCGGTCGTCCGCCCCCTCGATGCGCCCCTCGGGTCGCCTGCGCGCAGACCCGCGCCCGGCACGACCTCGAGGAGCTTGGCGCTGATCCCTGCCCGCGTGCCGACCGGCGTCGGATCGAAGTCGGTGGGGATCTCCGAGACGCGTTCACGAGGCCCCCGATCCTGGACGAAGACGTCCCGGCTCACACGACCATCGCGTCCGGACGAGGCCCGACTGCCGCGCGACCGGTCAGTCGTCGAGCCAGGAGGCGGGTCGCCCGAGGAGGCCTCTGCGTCGTCGCGCCCGTCCCGTCGGTCGCAGTCGCGTGGCCTAGACTCGGTGAAGGTGCCGGCTGGTTGGGATCGGGCTTCTCCGCGTCGTCGTGCGCTGCGGGGCGTCTCCGGCCCGTGATCTCGGGACTCGGCAAGCGCGGGCGCACGATTGCTGCGCTGGCCGCTGGCACCGTGGTGGCGCTCGGTTA
>JASHYA010000163.1 GCA_030043315.1 Acidimicrobiales bacterium | reverse complement strand
CGGGGCGGACGACGACAGGCGTCGCCCCGCAGTATCGACCGGTCCAGTCGACCGAATAGGACGCGACGACGTCCGGCTCCGTGAGAACGTGCGACCCCCCGACGACGCCGATCAGCGCTTGGACCAGCGCGGGATCGGCGGGGGCGGCGCGGCTGGGCACGGCTCCCGACGCTACTGCGGGAGCTCGTCGCTCGATTCGCGTCTGAGGCCGCGAGCAGGAGAAAGACCTCTGCCTGTTGTGTTCGGGCCTGGTCAGCCGGTGTACTCGGCCGAGATGAGGCCGGCGTTGTAGTCGGTGCAGTAGACGATCCCCTCAGCCGTGACCGTCACGTCGGCGGTCTGGATGACGAGCGGCCTGTTCGGGCGGGGATCGACGACCCGAGGCGGAGGCTCCGGCACCAGCGCCGCCGTCTCTCGTGGCTGGTAGGGATCTGCGATGTCGAACACCCGCAACCCGGCGTTCTGGTAGGTGGCGAAGATCGTCGTGTCGGAGACGAACAAGCCGGGCCGGTTCTCGTGAAGGTTGTGCGGTCCGAAGTGACCACCGAGGTGCGCGTAGTCCGCGTCCGAAGGCGTCGGCAACGTGGCGATGCTGACAGGGTTCTCGGGTACCTCGATGTTGAAGACCCAGGTGTGCTTGAGCCCGTCTTCGAGCCGGTCGGCCGTGGCTTCGTCGGCGACCACCAGCAGGTCGCGATCAGGCAATGGCAGCGAGGTATGCGTGCCTCCCCCGTAAGGTGGCGACCAGTTGCGGTGGACGATCAGCTCAGGCTTCTCGCGGTCGCCGATGTCAAGCAGCGTCAACCCGCCGTCACGCCATGACGCGTACGCCGTGTCACCGGCGATGATCGCATGGTGCAGTGCATATCGCCAACGTTCGGCATCCCACGCCGGCTTTTCGCCCCCGGATGCATGCATTCCAGGAAGCCAGTACTCGCCGGCCCATCTCGGTTGGAGCGGATCAGCGAGATCGATGACTCGGAAGATGTAGTCCGTGAACCCATCTGGCAGCACTGAGGCGTACGCCCATCGGCCACCCACGTACCACATACGGTGAACCCCGATCCCTTCGACATCCAAGAACGAGATCTGCCGAGGTGACGCAGGGTCGGAGATGTCGTAGAAGGCGATCCCCGCGCTCCAGTCCCTCTCGGATCCGCGCAGTCTCGTGCCGACCGAGCCCGTGTAGTAGTTGGACTCGGCGCTGAGCGTCTTCCACAGGTCCCGAGCGTGAATGACGAGCAGCAGGTCGTCCGCGGCCTGGAGGTGGATGTTCCACGTTCGCGGCGGCGCCTCGTAGAAACTGACGAACCGCATCTTGCGGGGGTCACGCACGTCGATCACCGAGAACCCCCCGGAGAATACGTGTCCCACGTAAACGTGCCCGCGGTAGTACTGCAACTGCATCCCGTCGGGGTGTCCTCCCTGATCCGACGTGCCCAGAGGGACAAAGCCGTGGTTCAACGCGACCTGCACCGGGGAAGCCATGGCGGTCAGCCGGCTCCGACCGTCGCCGCGGCCGCAGACGAGAGTTCCGGCGTGTCAGCCATCGAGCCTCCGGTCGGTTGTCCCCACACCTAGCTTGCGCCCGGCGATCCGCCGAGCCTCGCCGGGGAATTCGACACCGGGATGGTACGCGTCGATGGCCGGCTCCTTGCAAGGGGTACGACGACGCCCGGCGCAGACGAGTGCTGGCGAGCCCCGAGGTGTCGGGCCATCATGGTGGTGGTGGACGGTCGTTGCGCCAATCCGAAATGCACGTGTTCGCCGTGCTTGTGCGGCGACGATTGCAAGTGCGGCGGCGGTACCAAGCTGGGCGATCTCGAGCTCCAAGTGATGGAAGTGGTGTGGGCCGCCGGCGGGGGCGACGTCACGGCTCGGGGTGTGGCTGACGCCTTGCCCGTCTACGCCTACACGACGGTCGCCACCGTTCTCAACCGCCTGTCGCGTAAGGGCGTCGTCCATCGTCGCCTGGAAGGACGCACCACGCACTTCACCGCGGTGGGAACTCAGGCCGACCGTGCCGCGTCTGCCATGCTCGATGCGCTGGCCACCAGCAACAACCCGGGCGCATCTCTCGAGAAGTTCGTGCGGACCGTATCGCCCGCTGAGGCCGCCGAACTTCGTCGGGCTCTCCGATCCCGTTCCTGAGAGGTGCGCGCCGGATCCCGCTTCCGGCACACCAGAACGAGACCGGACGGCAACGTGCGCGCGGCAGGGCTCGGGTCAGGTGGTGGGTCAGACGGTGGGCGGGCCCTCGCTCTCGGGCTTCGCCTCGTACCCGGCAGCAAGCACCGCGGCGCACAGGTCTTCCACCGAGTGCGTTGCCGGGTCGCAGACAACCGTTGCCCGACCCGAGCCGAGATCCACCACGGCGGAGACAACCCCGAGGTCCTCTACCAGCGTCTCTTCGATGAGCGCCGTGCACGAGCCGCAGTGCATCCCTTCGATATGCAGGACCACGGTGGCAGTCGCGCTGCCACCCGACTCCGTGCCATTGTGCATCGGCCCTCCTTCGGCACCGGACGACCTCTCCCCTCGCTGAAGCCTGTCGCCGTTGTCACCGGCGCGCCAGTCACGCTGCGGGCCTTCCTCGTAGAGGACGGCATCCAGGCGTCTCCCCTACTACCTTGCGTAGTTGCACTCGACTACGGGCAGTAGTAGAAGGTAGTGGGGCGTGTGGCGTGGAAGGGATGCCGGTGACTCTCACGGATGCTGCCGTGTCACGGTCGACATCACGGTCGTCGGACCTAGAGACCACCGCGGAACGTGCAGTCCCCCAAGCTGTTCCGAGAGACCTGCAGCGGACCTTCCAGCTGGTGCTGGCCATGGTGTGGCTGCTCGATGCCGTCCTTCAGATCCAGCCTTTCATGTTCACGCCCGGGCCGAACGGATTCAGCGGCATGATCGGCGGGTTGGCGGCAGGCAATCCAGGGTGGATCGCCGACATGATCAGATGGAACGCCTCGGTCGTCGACCACAACCCGGTCCTCACGAACACGTTCTTCGCGCTCATCCAGTTCCTGATCGCATTCGGGATCGTGTGGCGGCGTACCTGCAAGGTTGCCCTCGGGCTCTCGATCGTGTGGGCGATCGGCGTCTGGTGGTTCGGCGAGGGACTCGGCGGCATCTTCTCAGGCAGGGCGACGCCATTTGGCGGCGGGCCCGGAGGCGTCCTCTTCTACGCCGTGCTCGCTGTGGTCCTCTGGCCCCGGGAGGGGTCTGACACCCCGTTCGTCGCCGCCCGAGCCCTCGGGGAACGAGGGGCGAAGATGCTCTGGACCGTGGTCTGGGCGATCCTCGCCGTACTGTGCCTCGTCGGATCGGGCCGTTCGCCCAGCGCACTCCGAGGGCTGGTCACCGCCATGCTGAGCGGCCAGCCCGGCTGGCTCGCGCACCTCGACCGGTTCTCGGCCACCTTCCTGCACAACGACGGCGGGGCTGCAGCGATCCTGCTCGCCCTGTTGTGCTCCGCCGCGGCGATAAGCGTGCACCTCCCAGGCATTTACACCCGGACCGCGATCGTCCTCCTGGTGGTCGCCTTCTCGTTCATCTGGGTCTCTGTGCAGAACTTCGGCGGGATCCTCGCTGGGGGCGCGACGGACCCCAATTCGGGACCGCTCGTCGTCCTCTTGGCCTTGACCTACTGGCCGATCACGCACGAACGGCGCGCGCCACGTCCAGTGCCGACATGCGGCTGTGGGACGATCCCGACGCGACTACGACCGGTCTGGGCTGCCCGAGAGCTCCCCACGCAGGGGGGTTGACGGTGGGAGGCATGGCTTTGACGCCTTCGTGGCTGTACGACCTCTTCGGGGTGGTCATGCTCGCGATCGCCGCGTACAGCCTGTCCCTTGTCGCCCTGGGAGTGGGGTCCGGCCGCACGTCGGGCTGGGACGTCGAGGTGTCTCACGGCGTGACGGGGATTGCGATGGCCGGGATGTTCGTGGGCGGTTGGGCATTCGGCCCAAGCGGGCTGTGGGAGGCGCTCTTCGTCGCCTTGCTCGTGTGGTTCGTCATCCGGGCGGGGCGGTCGGTTCTCACCTATGGGCTGCACCTTCCCCACACGGCGGTTCACGCCCTGATGAGCTTCGCCATGCTCCTCATGTACTGGTTCTCAATGGCGTCGAGGAGCTCGACGATGTCGACGACGACGAAGCGCGCGGACCCTGGGCTCCTGCTTATCGTCGCCGTGCTGCTGCTCGCCTCAGCGATCTCCACGCTGGCCTCAGGTCGGCGGGGAGAGGCGGTGTACGGAGCCCACGCCCACCTGAGATCGGCGTCGGTGACCAGCACGCTCGCGGTAGCTGGGGTGCAGCCAGACTCGTACCTGGCTGGAACCGCCTCCGCGGCGCCCGGCGTGGAGGGCGCCGTCAGCCGGCCGTGGCTGCTCGACGCCACGCACGTCGCCATGTGCGTGGCAATGGGATTCATGCTGGTGCTGATGCTCTAGGTTGAACCAGGAGAGGATATGAACGTCTACGGCAAGCCTCCCCTCATGCCAGGCGCGAGGGGGTGTTGGCGTGCGAGCCGTCGACGCAGTCCTGGAGTCGACGGCTTCCGCAATTGGATCGAGGGCGCTTCACCGAACGGTCGGTGCTGCTGCTCGTTCACGACCCCGACATCCGGATCGTCGGGGCAAACGTAAGCAGAACATGGCTGACGCTCGATCCGCCGGTCGACTAACCAAG
>JASHYA010000162.1 GCA_030043315.1 Acidimicrobiales bacterium | reverse complement strand
CGTAATTCAATAGCCTCAGCCGGGTTGGGCGTCGTCGCAGAGCCACGTGGAGCCATCCGCTGTCGGAGCGATCCAACGAGAGTCCGTATCCTCCACTTCACTCGATCTCGCAGTATTCGAGCGGCTTGCGAGTGAGGAGCGAAGAACTTTCGCATAGTGGAACCGTACCGTCCCCGATCGACTCCACTCGCGGCGCGAGGCCTGACCCCCGTGAGAGGTCCCGGCCCACACGGCGGGCGATCGCCATCTATAGGGCATGTATCACTCCAGTGCAGATCGCGGAGCACATCGGCTCCGAGCGGTACGGTAGAGCTTGGGGAGCTGCGGCGCAGCGTGAATACGCCCTGGTGGGAGGCGCAGCGAGAAACGTGAACGATCTACCGATCACCGAGGAATACCTTCCGGTAGTGTCCGGTCTTCGTCGTTCCGACGCACAGCCCGCTCGGGTCGTCGCCCTCCGAGGCGCTGATCCGTCGGACACGTTGTGGGGCTGCACTGACGGCTCCGGTGAAGCGTGTCGGACTCAGCCGAGCGTGTATTTGGACCCCACCGTGTGTATGGACGGTGCAGCCCTCGCTCTTCGGGAAGATGCTGATCAAGCAACTGGCATCCTTGGTCTCAAAAGCGACCTTCGATCGTGGGGGGGCGACGCGCCTCGCCGAGCCGCAGCTGGTTGCCGAACCTGTGACGTGGCGGCGGCTGATCACCTCGGACTCCGTCCGTCCCTACCGACCATTGTGCCGATGCGCATTGCCCTCGTATGACACGCCCGAGCGACAGTGCTACGGAGGAGCTTGCAGCGTTGCAGGTCACAGCGCCCTGCGTCGCGCTCTCGACGCTCAGTGACGGACGCTCCGTCGCGGACGAGGCCCGTCTCCAGCGCCGCCGCATCTGGCGCATGCCGTTCGGAAGGAAGGGTGCGCTCTTCACCGTCTTCCTTGTGCTCACGTTTGTAAACTTCGCGGCCTGGTCGTTGGCGACGCCGCTCTTCGCTTCGCCCGACGAGCCCACGCAGGTAGCGCGCGCCGCGGCTGCAGTGCGCGGTGAACTCGTCGGGTTCACAATCGACGGCCCAGCGAGCGCCTACACCGCGGTCCACGTGCCGAAGATCTTCGACTCCGGGACGACGTCCGTGGTCTGCTACAAATTCCACCCGACGGTGCCGGCGTCATGCTCGCCGCCTCTCACAACGTCAACGGAGACGGTCCACGTCGCTACCTACGTGGGCCGATACCCGCCGCTGTACTACCTGATCGTGGGGCTCCCGTCGCTCATCTTCGTCTCGAAGACCGGCATCTACCTCATGCGGCTCATGAGCTCGCTCTTGAACGCGCTACTAATCTCGATCGCCTTGCTCGCCGTCGTTGTGTGGTCGCGCCGGAGACTTCTTTTGATAGGAGTGATGGTGGCGACGACGCCGATGGCGTGGTTCATCGGCGGCATGGTCAACCCCAGCGGGTTCGAGATCTGTGCCGGCATCTTGCTCTGGACGTCTGGGCTTATCCTCGTGCTCGACCATCCCGACCGTCCTCCGCCGCGCCTCGTGGCGCTTGTTGCGGTAGCGACCTGCTTGCTATCGCTCGCCCGGCCGATCTCCTTGCTGTGGGTCGCGATCACGCTGGTGGTCCTGAGCCTCCTCGGAGGTCGGCGCGCGATTCTTGGCGTCTTGAGCAGTCGGGCGGCACGCTGGTCAGCCCTCCCTGTTGCTGCTTGTGGTGCGTTCGCGCTCTGGTGGGTGAACGCCGAGCACTCTTTGGACCTGCTCCCCGGCTCCCCCGCGGCGCCGGGCGAGTCGACTCTCCAGTTGCTCGCAACGGCGCTCGACCATGCCAAGTCCTGGCCACAACAAATGGTGGGGGTCTTCGGATGGAAGGACACGCCGTCCCCTCTCCTCACCTACGTCGTATGGCTCGCGATCATCGTCGTGCTCCTCTTGCTGGCGATGTCGTGCGCAGGAGCCTCCCGGGCGGGTGCCCTCAGCCTGTTGGTCGTTGTGGTGATCGTGTTGCCAATCGTCCTCGACTACGCAGTAGAGCATCGGCTGGGCATCGACGCACAGGGCCGCTATTGGCTACCTATCGCGGTGGGGGTGCCACTTGTTTGTGTCGCGCTCGTCGACGGCTCGACGAAGCTCGCGTGGTTCCGCACGTGGGCGCCGTCCGTCCTGGCGGCAGGCATTGGCGCCGGTTCTATCGCAGCATTCCTTGAGGCTCTCCGTCGCTACGCAGTGGGCGTCACAGGGCCGATCGACTTCCTCGTCGGGAAGTGGCATCCGCCGGTCGGGCTGCTGGGCGCCGCAGTGGGTGGATCAGTGTGCATCGTGCTGCTGCTTACGACCGTGGTCATGGGATCGGGCAGGGTTGTCGCCGAACCCCACGGGTTGCGCGCGGTCCGAAGCCGTGGGACTTACCCACTTGATCCAGATGCGCCGGCGGAGCCTCGAGAGCCGGAGGAAGTCCTCATTGCAGTTGAACACGGGCCATCTGTTGAGGTCTAAGGCCCTCATCGGCGAACGACGCCACCGCTCCAAAGTGGCCTGAAATGAAGCGGCACGGGATCGCCCGGGCGGCGTGAAGTCCAAGTCGGGTACGAGCATGTCCGTTAGGCAGACGGAAAGCTTCTCCGCAATCGTTCCGTCAGGTCTGGTGAGTACAGTTCGCGTGAACGGTCACACGGAGGGGTCGATGCTGCGGGGGAGTTGGTTTCGCACGGCCATTGGACGCGTGCTCATCGCGTGTGCCCTTCCCTTGTCGTTTGTCGGACTTGGGATCAGGGCCCATTCGGCAACAGCGGGCGCGCCCCCCATTGACGCTGCCCTGCTCGCGGCAGGGCAGACACACACGTGCGCGATCACCACCGCACGCAGGGTGAAGTGCTGGGGTTCGAACCTGTTTGGGCAGCTAGGCAACGGATCGCGAGAGCGCACAAGTGATGTCCCGGTGACTGTGCGTGGACTCACCAATGTGGCAGGCGTTGGTGCCGGTGGCTATCACACCTGTGCCGTTACGACGGAACGCACGGTCGAATGCTGGGGCACAAACCGCCTCGGTGAGCTCGGCGACGGGTCAAGGAGTGGCAGTGACGTGCCCGTCACTGTGCACGGGCTCACTGACGCGACCGCCGTCGCCGTCGGACACACACACGCCTGTGCTCTCACGGCTACGCGAAGGGTCGAGTGCTGGGGATCAAGTCTCGACGGCCAGCTCGGCAATGGGATGAATTGGCGAACGAACAGAGCGCGCACAAGTGACGTCCCGGTCATGGTACGGGGGGTCACCGACGCAGTTGCGATCGCCGCGGGCGCGTACGACACCTGTGCCCTCATGACCAAACGCACGGTCGAGTGCTGGGGCACACTACCGCCGGGCGCGCTCAGGAATGAGTCACCCGGAACCACAAGCGACGTCCCGGTCACCGTGCACGAACTGACCGACGTCAACGCGATCGCCGTCGGCGGCGCCGATGCCTGCGCTCTTACGACCAGACACACGGTCAAGTGCTGGGGCTCAAACGGCACAGGCCAGCTCGGCGACGGCTCGACCGCCAACAGCACCGTTCCGATCGGTGTGATCGGACTCAGTGGCGTCGTGGCGATCGCCGCCACGGGAACACGCGCTTGTGCCCTCACGACCAAGCGCACGGTCGAGTGTTGGGGAGCGAACCGCACAGGCCAGCTCGGCGACGGCGCGACTGCCTACGACCACGACTTGCCGGTCACTGTACGTGGCCTCACCGACGCAGCGGCCGTCGCTCTCGGGGGCGCTCATTCCTGCGCCGTCACGACCGGAGGCAGAGTCGAGTGCTGGGGCGCCAACTATTACGGCCAACTGGGCGACGATTCGAGCGGCATCAGCGACGTTCCGTTGGCGGTTCGCGGCCTCACCAACGCGTCGGCTGTCGCCGCCGGGTACGCATCTGCATGTGCCGTAGTGAGGCCAGGTGCGGTCGAGTGCTGGGGCACAGACAGCCTCGGTGACCTCGGCAACGGGTCCACGACCAGTAGCGACGTCCCGGTCACCGTGGACGGGGTCACCGACGCCGTCGCCCTCGCCTCGGGCGGCTCCCAGACCTGCGCTCTCACGACCGCAGATACGGTCGAATGCTGGGGAGCGAATGACACAGGCGAGCTCGGCGACGGTTCGGTTGGTGGCATGAGTGAAGTGCCGATTATGGTGAGCGGCCTCACCGACGCCACCGCCATCGCCACCGGTGGCACACATGCCTGTGCCGTCACGACGGCAGGTACGGCCAAGTGTTGGGGAGCGAATGGCACGGGTCAGCTCGGTGACGGATCCACCACCAGCAGCGACGTCCCGGTCGCCGTGGACGGCCTCACCAATGCGACGGCGATCGCCATCTCGGGACCGGACACCTGCGCCCTCACCACCGCACGCACCGTCGAGTGCTGGGGCACAAACCGTGCGGGCCAGCTGGGCGACGGCTCGCACGCCCCAAGCGACGTGCCCGTTCCTGTGTACGGGCTCGCCGACGCTGGGTCGATCACCGTCGGCGCAACACAACAAGCGTGTGCAGTCAGCGCCACCGGGAGGGTCCAGTGCTGGGGAGCGAACCGCCACGGCCAGCTCGGCGACGGATCTACCACCAGCAGCGACGTCCCGGTCGCCGTGCAGGGCCTCAAGGATGCGACGACGATCGCCGCCGGCTACCAGACGTGCGCCCTCACGACGGCACGTACGGTCACCTGTTGGGGGCCGAACGGGTCGGGGCAGCTCGGTGACGGGTCGACCACCCCAAGTGACGTACCAGTTCCCGTGCACCTCGCCAATGCCACGGCGATCGCGGCCGGGGACGCGGGGGCCTGCGCCCTCACCGTCGAAGGGAGGGTCGAGTGCTGGGGCGGAGACGGGGACGGTCAGCTCGGAGACGGGGCGGCGGCCATCAGTGCCGTCCCGGTGACCGTAACGAGACTCGTGATGCATCCTCGGTGAGTCAAATGGAGCGGGCGACGGGAATCGAACCCGCGTTCTCAGCTTGGGAAGCCAATAAGGGCGGGGTCTATATCAGCGACTCTCAGGTAGATCACCAGCTCATAGGCACCTTAGCTCGCCACTGGATACCGCCATTCACTATCATTTCCCGCCCGAAGTGGCACGGAAATGGCACGCTAAGCAGACAGTAGCAGCGAAGAAGCAAGTATCCGTGGACACGAAAGGGGCGGTCAAGGGCGGCGTAGCCGAGGCCGACGACTCGTCGCCGGCCGTCCCTTGAGGGCCCCGGGAACCTACCGACGATCATGGGGTTGGCCGGCGCCAGCCGGCCTGGTTGCGAATATCAGCGCTCATGGCGAGGAGGCCTCGGCGCTGCCTCTGGCGGCACCCCGAATCGCTCGTCGAAGGCCCCCCACTCCTCCACGACGGTGAGCGCCGCCGATCGGTGCATCGAGACGGTGAACTGATCGAAGAAACCGTGTTGACCGAGGATCACAGGCCAGGGTGCTCGCCAGTGCTGCGGAAAGCCGACCTCCGAGTTCCACTCGACGTATTCGTCGTCGCCACCCTCTGGGTGGAGCAGCCGGAACTGCATCTCGACGAAGCTGACTTCCGGGTTGTCGCCCCCGATCCCGAGTGTCTGTGGGAGTACTTCGCGTCCCGCAGATCGACCTGGGCAT
>JASHYA010000017.1 GCA_030043315.1 Acidimicrobiales bacterium | reverse complement strand
GCCATCCGGCCCGCGTGGCGCCACAGCTCCGCGTAGCTCTGGGTCGGGCCGTCGCCGAGAACCGCGGGGGCGTCTGGACGGTTGTGGGCGTGACCGGCCACCAGGTCGACCAACGTCCCGGCGGGGAGCGCGGCGGTCCTGCCGGAAAGGATGCTCCGTGCTCCTCCGGTTGCTCCGGTTGCTCCGCTCGCTCCGGTTGCTCCGCTCGCTCCGCTCGCTCCGGTCGGGGTGCCGTCGTACGGGGTCGAAGTCATGGCGGCGGTGGTTCCCTCCCAGGATCGGGGTGCCTCGGTCTCGACCGAGCGGGCCGTCCAGCCGTCCGCCCAGCGCAACAAGATTAGGCGGGCTCAGGCGGCCCCCCCGACCCGGTGACGGACGCACCGCCCTGGGCCGGCGGGTGCGGCGGCGGTCGGGTGGCGAACGGCGCTCGCCGTGGGCTGCGACCCCGAGAAGGCGTCTCCCGACGCGACGGCGGCGACGGCGGCGGTCACGCCACCGCCGCCGCCACTACCGCTCTCGCCGTCGCCCGTGCTCCGGTCCGCTGGAACGGAGGCTCCGGACGCCTCGCGTCGAAGCGAGGGCGTCAGTCCACCTCGAACCCGACTCCCACGCCTGACGGCGTGTAGTTGATTGTGCCGCCGAACGCGACGAACAGGGTGTACGAGCCGGTCTTCGCGGCGACCTTGAAGATCGTGCAGCTTGCGACGCCCGAGACGTTGGTCACGCCGACGCAGCTCTGCGTCGCGAGCGTGAACACGACGAACTTGCCCGCGAGCGGCCGGCCTGCGTCGTCAGTCAGCGTCGCGCTGACTGCGGCTGTGTGCGCCTTCTTCACGCTCTTCGTCCCGGTGTAGGTCAGGACCGTGCCCTCCTTGGAGACCGTGAACGTCGTCGACGAGGAATGGCTCGCTGTGTACTTGCTTGTGCCGGCGAACTTGGCCACGACGGTGTGCGTTCCGACCGACCCCAGCGGGAAGGCGTACTGCACACTGGCGATCCCGAACGTGTTCGTGGACGCGCTCGCGAAGGGCACGGCCGACCCGTCGGCGAAGAACTGCACCGTCCCGCCGACAACCGCTTGTCCCGTGTCGTCGACAAGGCTCGCCTGGAACGTCGTCGCATCGGTGACGCTTCCGGAGGTCGACCCCGTGTACGACAGCGTCGTGGCACGCTTGGTCACCGTCACGAGCGTTGTGGACTCCCCGCACAACAGCTCGGGATCACACGCGGTGAAGGTGGGCCGGTATGTCCCCGGGTTCTCGTAGACGTGAGCCGCGGTGGTACCACCGATCCCGCCGGTCCCGTCGCCGAATGTCCAGCTGTAGGTCAGAAGCGCTTGCTGCGCGGTTCCCGGGTCCACTGCGCTGCCGCTGAGCGTGACGGGGACTCCCCACTGCGTCGTGACCGGCGGACCTGCGTGGGCGACGGGCGGGAGGTCGTAGACCGTGACTGTGAAGGTCGTCATGTTGCTCAGCCCCGAGGAGTCGACGGCCGTCAGCAAGCCGCTGTAGGTGCCCGGCCCCTCGAAGGTGTGCTGCGGGTGTGTCCCGTAGGCGACTCCCCCGTCGGAGAACTGCCATATCAACGTGGGTGCGCCGCAGAAGCTGCTGCTGCCTGAGCCTGTGAAGTGGATGGGGCTCCCCTCATTTCCTGAGTACGGCCCGCCTGCCCTGGCCACCGGTGGGACGTTGTTCGCCAACACGTTCCCGAAGGAGAACGTACCTCCTGCGCCCGACATCGTGATGCTGCTTGTTTGGGTGCCGAGTGTGACTGTGGGGGTACTTCCGATATCGAAAACTGTAATTGTGAAGAAGAGCTTGTTGGCGACGTGGAGCGGATCGCTCACGGAGAGACCTGTCAGCGTGTATGTGAGGCTTGTCCCCGCGGGAGCCGTGCACGGGACGGTCAAGAAATCGGTCGTCGGTGTCTCGGTCACGGACAGCGTCTTCGTGCCGACTGTCACTCCTCCCAGCACGGCCTTGCGGTTCGTGGTCAAGGCCTTCGGTGTGATTGTCACTGTTGCACCCAGTGAGACTCTCAGGTGTCCGATGAGAATTGTGATCAGTGTCGCTTGCGAGCTCCTCGGCGAGCACTCGTACTTCGGACCGCTCGCCTTCAGGGTGCACGGTCCGGTCGCCGTGAGGGTCACTGTCCCTGTGAATGTGGCCAATGTCGCCACTGTGACGTACCAGTGGACGGACCAGGTGACCGTCATGCTGCCCGCAGAGGTCGTCGAGTAGACGACCGTTGGCGCGGGCGACTGCCCCTGTCGGACGGTGTTCGGGTTGTACGTGGTGCTCAGCTGCGCGGGTTGTGTCCACTTCAGGTTCTCCCTGAATGTGACGTGGCCCGACACGATGCCGGCGCCTGTGAAGTGCACGCCCGCCGCGCTGAGCGTCGATGTGCCGGACAGCGTGGTGGCCTTGGTCGCCGTCGTGGGCGCCGCCGCGGCCGGCAGGGCGGTAGCACCGAGGACGAGTGCGCTCAGGCCGGCGCTGGCGAGCACCGTACAGACGCCGACTCGCAACCTGCGCGGGGCGCGCGGAGCGCGCGAACGGAACCTGAATAATTGCATGACAAGGGCTCGCATAGCCGCCTCCCATCTCGTCTCGCATGCCGCTTCATACGGACCTTCTCGGAAGAAATTCGCGAAGGAGAATCCGCTCGCTGAAACAGCATGCGCCCTAATTTGGGAAGCTAAGGCGGGAGACCTCAGTTGGTCAACGGAAATATGCGGCCAATTCGTTCCCACTCTGGAGTCATTGCACAGTCTTGTTGTTCGTCCATGAACTGCTCCGCATGTCTAAAAGAGGGTGATGTCGACGCGCGGGTGAACTGTTGGCGAAAGGTGCGCTGCTGTCGGAAAAGTTCGACCGGTTGCGCGCGTAATGCAGCACATTCGATGACCGAAATGTTCTGTGATTAATGAGTTGATATTCGCTACTGGGGTTGCCGCATCCTGCCAGATTTCTCTCCTTGGATTGCCACGTACACGGTTGTATTCCGTGGCAAGAGCTGCCGTGTACGTCGACTGAATGTCCGCCACTGGGATTGCGGCATGACTGGTGAAACGTCGATGACCGCTCCACCAGGATCGGCGTCGGTCAAGAAACAAATCGACGGGGGGACGCTGCCCCGGACGCAACGAGCCGGCTCAGCATCGCGCTCCCCGGGGTGTCGCGCAGTTACTCCGAGAGCGACGTCTCCGCGGGGACGGGACCGATCGCCTGCTCCCTCAGCGCGGCGAGCTCGTCACGCAGCAGGGCTGCTTCCTCGAACCGGAGGTCCGCCGCGGCGGCGTGCATCTCACGCTCAAGCTCCGCTGCGAGCTCGGCGAGCTCGGGCGGCAAGTCGGCGGGACCCGCGCCGGGCGCCCATCCGCCACCGCCGACCGCGGCGCGCGTCCGCACGGTCCGGGCGGCCTTGCCGGACCGGACGTCCGCGCGGCTACGCCTCGCACGTGACGCGCCGTCGGGGCTGCCGCGCAGTCGTTCGAGGATGTCGGTCACCGCCTTGCGGATCGACTGGGGGTCGATGCCGTGCTCCGCGTTGTAGGCGATCTGGAGCTGTCGCCTCCGCTGGGTCGTCCCGACCGCCTCCCGCATCGAGTCGGTGATCGTGTCCGCGTAGAGCACCACCGTGCCGTCGACGTTCCGGGCGGCACGGCCCATCGTCTGGATCAGCGAAGGCGCCGAGCGGAGGAAACCCTCCTTGTCGGCGTCGAGGATCGCGACGAGCGACACCTCGGGGAGGTCGAGCCCCTCACGGAGGAGGTTGATGCCGACGAGGACGTCGATCGTGCCGAGCCGGAGCCCCCGCAGGATCTCGACCCTGGTGATCGTGTCGATGTCGGAGTGCAGGTACTGCACGCGGATCCCGGCGTCGGCCAGGTAGTCGGTGAGGTCCTCCGCCATCTTCTTCGTGAGCGTGGTCACGAGCACACGGCCACCCCTGGAGACGGCGCCTTCGATGCGGGCCATGAGGTCGTCGATCTGTCCGCGGGTCGGTTGGACCACCACTTCGGGGTCGACGAGGCCGGTGGGGCGGATCACCTGCTCGACCACCTGGGCGGAGTGCTCGAGCTCGAACGCGCCCGGCGTCGCCGAGACGAAGACCGCCTGGGGCACCCGCTCGATGAACTCCTCGAAGCGCAACGGCCGGTTGTCGAGCGCCGAGGGGAGCCGGAAGCCGTGCTCGACGAGGACCTCCTTGCGCGAGCGGTCTCCCGCCCACTGGCCGTGAAGCTGGGGCACGGCCACATGGCTCTCGTCGATCACGACGAGGTAGTCCTTCGGGAAGAAGTCGAGCAGGGTGAACGGTCTCTCGCCGGGGCTCCTCCCGTCGAGGTGGCGGCTGTAGTTCTCGATCCCCGAGCACGAGCCGGTCTCGGCGAGCATCTCGAGGTCGTGCTCGGTACGGGCCCGCAGGCGCTGCGCCTCGAGCAGCTTGCCCTCCCGCTGGAAGTACGCCAGCCGCTCGCGCAGCTCCACTTCGATCGTCCCGATGGCGCGCTGCATGGTCTCGTCGCCCGCGACGTAGTGGGTCGCCGCGAAGACCACGACGTCTTCCATCTCCTCGCCCATCTCTCCGGTGAGGACGTCGAAGGGCACGATCCGCTCGACCGTGTCGCCGAAGAGCTCGATCCTGAGCGCCGCCTCCTCGTAGGCAGGATGGACCTCGATCGTGTCGCCGCGAGCCCGGAAGGTCCCGCGCACGAGGTTGACGTCGTTGCGTGCGTACTGGAGGTCGACGAGCCGACGGAGAAGGGCTCGCTGGTCGACCTGCCCACCGACCTCGATCCCGAGGATCCGGCCCGAGTACTCCTCGGGCGATCCGAGCCCGTAGATGCACGACACCGACGCCACGACCACGACGTCCCGTCGCAGGAGGAGCGACGAGGTGGTCGCGTGGCGGAGCCGGTCGATCTCGTCGTTGATCGACGAGTCCTTCTCGATGTACGTGTCGGTCGTGGGCAGGTACGCCTCGGGCTGGTAGTAGTCGTAGTAGGAGACGAAGAACTCGACCCGGTTCTTCGGGAAGAGCTCCCGCAGCTCCGACGAGAGCTGGGCAGCGAGCGACTTGTTCGGCTCGATGATGAGGGTCGGCCGCTGGACCGCCTCGATCGTCCACGCGATCGTGGCCGTCTTCCCGCTCCCCGTGATCCCCTGGAGAGTCTGGAACCGGTCGCCGCGCTCGACGCCTTCGGCCAGGGCGCGGATCGCCGCCGGCTGGTCACCGGCCGGCTGGAAGGACGACACCACCTCGAAATCGGGCACTCCGTCGGAGCGTACCAACGCGGTGTTCGCGCTCAGCCGGCCGGAGGATGGCCCGCCGCCGGCGGCCGCTGGCAGCCGCCCGGTGACCCCGGCCTACTGGAAGCTGTCTTGCCCGCTCGATTCCACGTCGCGGTCGCGCCCACCCGAGCCACCGAACGGCCCACGACCACCGGACATCCCCCGCCCGCCGCGGCCCCGGCGCAACAGACGGAACCCGATGAGGGCGATCGGGATGACGACCAGGTACCAGTCACGCGATGAGTGCGTCGCAGCGAGCACCTTTGCGAGCCTAGGCGACATTGCGGCCGGTTCCCGTTCACCGGGCGGTGAGCGCCGAATCCGCCTGCGACCACCCACAGACGTCGGAAAGCCGGATCTTCGTCGTACAACCCCCGAATAGAGACCGTGCCAAGCGGGAAGGGCAAGACACGGAGGCGAGGGGAGGCGAGGGAAACGGCGCCCGGAAGAGGCGCACGGGGAGGCCACGGGATGAGACGGGCACGGGTTCGGTCGATGGGAGCGTTGGGCGCGGGGGGAGCGCGAGCCGTGCTCGGGGTGGCGCTCATGGTTGGAGCCCTGAGCGCCGGGGCGTTCCTCCCGCAGACCCCAGCAGGCGCGACGGGCACAACCACCCTCTACGTCAACGCGTCGCTGGGGACCAAGATGACGGGCTGCAGCGGGCGGGGCGCGACAGCGTGCCAGACGGTCCTCGAGGGCGTCGACGCGGCCGAGCTGCTGACCGGCACCGTCGTCGTCACAGTGGCGGCCGGGACGTACACAGGGGGCGTCACCGTCACAGCCAGCGGACTGGTGTCGCTCACCGTGCGGGGTGCCGGGGCGTCGTCGACCACCGTCAGTGGACGATCGACGGAAGAGGACTTCGACGTGTACGGCGGCACCGTCGTCCTGAGCGACCTCGGGATCGACGACGGAACGGCGTCCGAAGGGGGCGGCGTCTTCATCAGCACAGGGACGACCACCCTTTCCGACGACACCTTCTCGGGCGATACGGCAACGTTCGGCGGCGGCGTCATCGACTACGGCACCGCAGACGTGATCGACGACACCTTCACGACAGATCACGCAGGATCAAGCGGCGGTGGCTTCACAAACGCGTACGCCAATGCGACACTGACCGACGACACCTTCTCGAACGACACGGCGACCGACTACGGAGGCGGCGTCGCCAACTGGGGCAAGGGCGTGGTGACCGACGACACCTTCTCGGGCGACACGGCAACCTACGGAGGCGGCATCTCCAACATTGCCGTCACAACAGAACACGCCACCGCGACACTGACCGACGACACCTTCTCGGGCGACACGGCAACGTTCGGCGGCACCGTCTGGAACAGCACCACAACAACAGCCACGTTCCAGGGAACCACGACCGTCGACGGGTCGATCCTGGACGGGTCGTGTGCAAACAGAACAGGAACGCTCTCGGGCACCTACGACGTGACGACGACATCCTCGTGCAATTTCGGGACGACGGACGAGACCGTGAGCACCGCCGCCCTCGGCCTCGCGGCCACGCTGGCCGCCAACACATCCGCCGGCCCCGACACGCTCGCGATCGGCCCGTCGAGCGCGGCGTTCGAGCTCGTGCCGCCCAGCGCGTGCACCGTGAACACCGACGAACGCGGGGATCCCCGGCCCGGTGTCCCAGGGGAAAACTGTGACGCCGGCGCCTACGAGTACCAGTTCGTCTCCTCGACGACCTGCATCGTGGACACCGTCGCGTGCGACTCGGCCACATCGAGACCGGGCCGGTCCACGACCGTGACGAGCGACGAGGCCACAGTGACGATCTCGGGCCGGGGCACGGTGGACGTCGGCACCTACAGGCGTGACCCTGCGGGAGCGCTGCACCTCTCCACGGGGAAATTCGTGGGGATCTCGCTCTCGCCGAGCAACCGGGTCGGCTCCCTCGTCCTGAAGGACTGCAACATCGCCGGCGGCACTGCGATCGACTGGTGGAACGGGCACGCGTGGGCCCCGGTTGTGGGTGAAAAGGGAGAGAAACGGACCTCGACGTGCATCACCGACGTCCTGGACGCGACGACCAGCCCGAGCCTCGCTTCGATCGTCGACCTCTCATGGTCGACGAGGTTCGGAGCCGTGGTCTTCGGCGTCACGAAGTCCTGACCGACGTCACCCGATCGACTTCGGAGGAACTAGCCGCGCGGGACCTCGTGCACCGACGAGAACGTCCCGGCGCGCACGACCCGGTCGAAGAGGGCACTCGCCGAGCCCTCCTCCGCGATGGCGCCGCGCACCACCCAGCTGAGC
Source organism: Acidimicrobiales bacterium (assembly GCA_030043315.1). Classification (GTDB taxonomy): domain Bacteria; phylum Actinomycetota; class Acidimicrobiia; order Acidimicrobiales; family RAAP-2; genus JAJYVT01. Next base: position 118 of record JASHYA010000017.1, on the reverse strand, counting down.
GCCGGCAGCGCCCAGAAGTCGCCGCAGACCCAGAGGATGGCCGCGCCGATCTGCTGGTCCGCGAACGGCGAGAGCCCGACACCCGGGACGTGGTCGTAGACCGAGTACCACGAGTGCG
>JASHYA010000161.1 GCA_030043315.1 Acidimicrobiales bacterium | reverse complement strand
CCCGACCCATCCCACAGTCTGGTGCAGGGTACGCTTTCCTCCGCACAAACGTCAAGCAGCGACTGTTTTCCTTCGCTGACCCTCGTCCGACAAGGGATTCCGAAGCACATGAGCCAGGTGACGACGGGAATCGCATCCAGGCCGGGTCTCGGGCCTACCGGCGAGTCGGCACCGTGCCCGAGCAGGTCGCGCATTTCACCCGGCTCGTCAGCCGATCGATCGAAGAGTGCGTCAGCAAGTACATGCTCGGGACCGCTCCGCAGCGCCGTCCCGTCGCTCCCCCGTGTAGATCCTTCCGTCCCGAACCGAGCCGAGCGCCCGGAGGCGATCACCGTGACGACGGTCGGCTGGTCTTCCCGCGCCGTCGTCAGCCGTCATCGTGCGCTCACGGTCACGACCGCGCTGGAGCACCGGCGCGCTTGACCGTCAACCTTCGCCGCCCTCGCGCATCGGGAGGCACCGGTCGGAGACTCCTCGAGCCCCGGGGGCGCGTGGCGCCGTCGCCCGGCGGTAGCGTCGTTGCCGGTGTCGACCGACCCAGCCCCACCTGAAGGCGTCGTCGGCGAGCACGCGCTGCGTGCCGATGCGCACCGGCGCTGGGAAGAAGCGGTCCTCCCCACCCTCGTGCGCTACGCGACGATCCCGTGCCTGTCCCCGGACTTCGACGAGGACTGGGAGGCGCACGGCCACCTCGCCGAGGCCGCCTCGCTGCTCCACGGCTGGGCCTCGGACCGTGCGGTGGACGGGTTGCGTGCCGATGTGGTCGGCGCGCCACGGCGCACCCCGCTCCTCCTCGTCGACGCGCCCCCCACGGCCGGGGCTGGCGGCACCGTCCTCGTCTACGGCCATCTCGACAAGCAGCCTCCGCTCGGCGAGTGGCGGGAAGGCCTCGGTCCGTACACGCCGAAGCGGGAAGGGGACCGGCTCTACGGCAGAGGCACCGGCGACGACGGCTATGCGCTCTTCGCCGCGGTGACGGCCGTCGAGCTGCTGGACGGTGCCGGGATCCCCCGTCCACGCGTCATCGTGCTCGTCGAGGCGAGCGAGGAGAGCGGGAGCCCCGACCTCCCCGCGCACCTCGCCGACGTGGGTGACCGCCTCGGCAGTCCCGACCTCGTGGTCTGCCTCGACTCGGGGTGCCTCACCTACGACCGCCTGTGGCTCACCTCGTCGCTGCGGGGCAACCTCATCGCGACGGTCACCGTGCAGGTGCTCACCGAAGGGGTGCACAGCGGCAGCGCGGGCGGCATCGTCCCGACATCGTTCCGGCTGCTCCGCACCCTCCTCGACCGGCTCGAGGACCCGCACACCGGGGAGGTGCGGCTGGCGTCGCTCCACGCCGAGGTGCCCGGACCAGCGACCGGCGCACCGCCGGACTGGGAAGCTGCCGAGGTCTTCCCGATCGTCCCCGGCCTGGAGCTCGACGGCGCGTCGGATCGCGACCGGCTGACCAGGCGCGCGTGGGCCCCCGCGATGGCCGTGACCGGCATGGACGGGATCCCGGCCGTCCGGGACGGCGGGAACGTCCTGCGCCCGTTCACGACCGCCAAGATCTCGCTGCGGCTCCCTCCGACGGTGGACGCGTCCAAGGCCAGGGATGCCGTCGAGTCCGTGCTCCTCGCGGACCCCCCGTCGGGGGCCTGCGTCCGCGTGCACTTCGACGCGCTCGGCACAGGGTGGGCTGCGCCGCCACTCGAGCAATGGGTCGACGCCGCGTTCACCCGGGCGTCGGAGGAGCTGTTCGGCGCGGCTCCCGGCGTCCTCGGAGAAGGAGGGTCCATCCCGTTCCTGGCCATGCTCGGGGACCGTTACCCCGGGGTGCCGCTGGTCGCGACCGGCGTGCTCGGCCCCGGGAGCAACGCGCACGGACCGAACGAGTTCCTCCACCTCCCGATGGCCGAGGCCGTCACGGTCGCGACGGCCCGCCTGGTCCAAGCCGCGGGCGCGAGGGCCTCCGGCCCCCCGCGTTAATCCGTGACCGGACCCTCGGTGGATCCACCGCTCGCCGCGGTGCGCCGGGCGGTCGCCCTGGCGCTCGCAGAGGACTGGTTGCCGCTCGGAGACCTCTCGGCGTCCCTCGTCGATCCGTCGTGCACGGCGGAGACCGCGATCGTCGCCCGTGCGGACGGCGTCGTGGCGGGACGCCTCTGCGCGATGGAGGCCTTCGGCCAGGTCGACCCGATCGTGGACGTCGACTGGCGGGCGCCGGACGGCACGGTCGTCACTCCGGGCACGGTCGTCGCCGACGTCAGCGGGCCTCTGCGCTCGATCCTCACCGCGGAGCGGACCGCGCTCAACTTCCTCTGCCACCTCTCCGGGGTGGCGACCACGACCCGTCGCGTCGTCGAGGCCGTCGCGGCGGCCGGCGCGTCCGCGCGGATCGTGGACACGCGCAAGACCCTGCCCGGGTTGCGCGCGTTGCAGAAGGCGGCGGTCCGAGCCGGGGGCGGGCGGAACCACCGTGGGTCGTTGTCCGACGGCGTCCTGTTGAAAGACAACCACCTGGGCGGCGTCTCGATCGCTGATGCCGTGGCGCGGGCGCGCGAGCAGTACCCGCTCCGGATCGTCGAGGTGGAGTGCGACCGGCCCGACCAGGCGATGGAGGCGGCGGCGGCCGGGGCGCACGTCGTGATGCTCGACAACATGACGCCCGATGTCGTCGCCGGCACCGTCCACGCCCTGCGTGCCGCGGGCCACGGGGTGCTCGTGGAGGTCTCGGGCGGCCTCGACGAGACGACCGCTCCTGCGTACGCAGCCGCCGGCGCCGATCTGCTCTCCGTCGGCGCGTTGACGCATTCCGCACGGGCGCTCGACCTCGGCCTCGATCTCGTCAGGCCGTGACGGCGGACCGTCGTCCGACGCAGACCGACGACGTGCGCGGCCCGCACCGTCGGCAGCTCGAGATCGAGGAGCTGCTCGCGATCGAGCGGGCGACCACCAAGGTCATCGAACCCATGGCGCGCATGTGGCTCGACCTGATAGCCACAGGGGACCGGGCGGTCACGACTCGCTCGCTCGACGCGGCGCTACGGGACGCCCTCGTTACCATCGGCGACCTTCTGTCGGTGCAAACCGTCGCGATCCTGCTGGCGAACGAGGCCGGCGACGAACTGACGGCGCGCGCCGCGGTCGGGCTCCGCGAAGAGCTCTCGGTCGACCTTGGGATCCGCGCGGGGGAAGGGATGTCCGGACGGGTCCTCGAGAGCGGCGGGCCACTCGTCGTCGGCGACCTCTCGGCCGTCGACGTCGTCGACCCCGTGCTCCGCGACAGCGGCCTGCGTTCGTTGGCGGCGGTCCCGATGTTCGGCGAGGGCCGTCCGCTCGGCGTCATGTGGGCGGCCAGCCCCGAATCGGACCGTCTCACTGTCGCCGACGCGGAGCTCCTGCAGGTCGTGGCCGACCGCCTCGCGACCGCGCTCGAGCGGGTCCGCGTGCTCCAGCGCGAGCGAACGGCCCGCCGGGAGGCGGAGCGGCTCGCGGACCGGGTCGCTCGGATCCAGCGCGCGACCGCCGAGCTCGCCTCGTCGTACTCGCCCGGCGAGATCGCCGACGCCGTCGTGCGGGTGCTGGACTCCGAGCCACCCGTGTGGCGCGCGGTGTGGCTGCTGCACGGAGACCGGTACGAGATCCTGGCGCAGTCCTCCGACCCGCCCCCGGCGTGGAGGGTCAACGCCGGCCTCGAGGACGACGCCGCACTGGCGGCCGCCTTGCGAAACGGGCACCCCACGTTCGGCGTCGCGAGCGACAGCGGAGCCGGTGAGAGCAGCTGGGCGGTGCTGCCGATCGCCACCCGGAGCGGCCAGGCCGCCGCGCTCGCGGTCGTCGCCGGGCGCACCGACTGGTTCACGCCCGACGAGCGGCTGCTCCTCGCCCTCGTGACCGGGCAGGCGGGGCAGGCCTTCGAGCGTGCGTCCCTCGCCGCAGCCGAACGTCAGGCCGCGGAGCGGGCGACGTTCTTCGCGCGTGCCGCGCAGGTGCTCGCCGAAGCCGGCGACCTCGCGGAGACGCTGGAGCGGCTCGGGGATCTCGTGGTCACGACGCTCTGCGAGATCTGCCTCATCGACGTCGTCGGGGAGGACGGGCAGCTAGCGCGCATGGTCGCCAAGCACCGCGACCCCGCACTCCAGCCGCTCGTCGACCGATTGCGCACCGACTACCCGCCCGATGCCCGAGGCGCGCACCCCGGCGTGCGCGCGATCGGCTCCGGCCAGGCCAGCTGGTCCGAGGCGGTGGACGACGCGTTCCTCCGAGCGACGACCCTCAACGAGGAGCATTTGCAGCTCGTGCGCGACCTCGGCTTCCGCTCCTACCTCACGGTGCCGCTCGTCGCGGCGGGACGTGTCCTCGGGTCGGTGACGTGCGTCTCGACCACCCGGCCGCTCCACCGTGACGACCTGTGCTTCACCGAGGAGCTCGCGCAGCACGTGGCCTCGGTGATCGACAATGCGAGACGGTACGAATCGGCCTTCCGCACCTCCCAGATTCTCCAGTCGAGCCTTCTGCCTGCAGACTTGCCGGAGGTGGCCGGGGTGACGATCGAGACCCGCTACCTCGCCGCCAACCGCGGCCTCGAGGTGGGCGGGGACTTCTACGACGTCCTCGAGCTGCCGACAACGGGCGTGCTCTTCATGGTCGGTGACGTGGCGGGCCACGACCGGGCCGCCGCTGCCCAGATGGGGCACCTCCGGAGCGCCGCCCGCGCGCTCGCCGGCCGGGCGTCGACGCCGTCCGCGCTCATCTCGGCACTGCGCGACGCGTGGCGGCTGCTCTCCTTCGAGCGGGTCGCGACCACCGTCGTCGGATCGCTCGACCCGTCGTCGGGCGACCTCGTCGTCGCGTCCGCCGGTCACCACCCCCCGCTGCTCGTCACGGAGACCGGGGCGGCCTTTCTCCCCGTCGTCCCGGGGCCCCTCCTCGGCATCAAGGCGCCCCCCGTCGCGGAGTGGCGCGGGACGCTCGGGGCGGGTCAGGTCCTGCTCGGCTACACCGACGGCGCCGTCGACGAGCGCGCCGCGGGCGGAGAACCGCCCATGGCGTGCCTCGCGCGGGTCGCGACCCAGGGCGCGATCACCCCGGTCGGGGTGTGCGACCGTGTCGTCGCCGCGATCGCCTCCGAGCGAGCCGACGACGTCGCGCTGATGGCGATCGCGCTCGACGCGCGCTGAAGGGCTCCGCCATCCCCGTGCCCGCTCAGCTGCGCGGGACGTCCCTCCACGGCAATTCGCGGTCGGCGCGGGGCTCGCCGGGGAGGCCGAGCACCCGCTCGCCGAGGATGTTGCGCATGACCTCGGAGGTCCCGCCCTCGATGGAGTTCGCCCGCGCGCGGAGGAACGACCGACGGACGTCGTACGCGGAGAACGTGAGCTCGGAGGGGCGCACCCTCGGATAGTCGGAGGCGTACAACATCCCTTCTGCGCCCATGAGGTCCACGCACAGCTCCATGGTGCGCTTGTTGTCTTCTGCGTACGCGAGCTTGGCGACCGAGCCTTCGGGTCCCGGCGTCCCGGCTCTCCGGTTGTGCAGGGCGCGCAGGTTCGTGAGCCGTGAGACCTCGTGCGCCACCCACCGCTGCACGAGCCGGTCACGGAGCACGCGGGCCTGCGGGGAGCGATCGTCCTTCCAGCGCGCTCGCCAGATGCGCAGCGCTTCGGAGACGGGCCACGAGCCGCGCTCGGCCACGTTCCCGCCGATGGCCACGCGTTCGTTCATGAGCGTCGTGAGCGCGACGTGCCAGCCCTCACCCACCCCCCCGAGGCGCGCGTCGTCGGACACACGGGCGTCGGTGTAGAAGACCTCGTTGAACTCGGCCTCGCCCGTGATCTGGTAGAGCGGGCGTACCTCGACGCCGGGCCCGTGCATGTCCACGAGGAAGCAGGTGATCCCTGCGTGCTTCGGGATGTCGGGATCCGTGCGGGCGAGCAGCAGTCCGAAGCTGGCGATGTGGGCGAGGGTGGTCCACACCTTCTGCCCGTTCAGCACCCACTCGTCGCCGTCGCGCTCCGCCCGGGTGGCGAGGCTCGCCACGTCGGAGCCCGCTCCGGGCTCGCTGAAGAGCTGGCACCAGATCTCCGTCCCGGTGAAGAG
>JASHYA010000160.1 GCA_030043315.1 Acidimicrobiales bacterium | reverse complement strand
ATCCCTTCGGGATGCGCAGCGTACGTGAGCGCCCCGAAGGCGAACAGCACGAACGTGAGGCCCTGAAGCCGTTGCGGCGCGTACTGCAGCAGCTGCTCCACCACGACGAGGCCGATCCCCGCCTGGATCGCACCCTCTACGCTCCCGACGCCGGTCGTCACGACGATCACCACGAACGCGAGCGACAGCTGGTAGTTGAACTCCCCAGGCGCGATCACCGTCTGCTGGATCGCGAGCAGCGTCCCGCCCACGCCCGCGAGCGCGCCCGAGAGCGCGAACGCGAGCACGCGCTGCCAAGGGAGGTTCACGCCGATTCCTGCGGCACCGAGCTCGCTCCCGCGCATGGCGGCGAGGAACCGGCCGACGGTGCCGCGTTGGACGAGGGCGACACCGCCGGCGCAGATCACCAGCACCAGGAGCACGAGGAGGAAGTACGCGTGGCCGTCGGCCGAGAGCAGGTCCATGGGGAGCCAGCTCGACTTCAGCGTGATCCCGCCTGTCCCGCCGCTGACCGCCTGCGCGGGGAAGATCGCCACGTCGAACAGAAGGGCTGCGGCCAGCGTCATGAGGGCGAGACCGAGGCCCCGCAGCCGCAGCGAGGCGAGCGCGAGCAGCCCCGCGACGACGGTCGCAGCTCCGGCGCCGAGGACACCGCCCACGAGGAAGTTCAGGCCGAGGTGGCTGGCGAGCTGTCCGGCGGTGAACGCGGCGACACCGGCGAGCGTCGCCTGCGCGAGCGAGAGCTGACCCGCCGTCCCCGTGAGGAGCGTCACGGAGAGGAAGATCACCGAGTACGCCATCCCCTGGTTCAGCACGGTCTCCCACGCCGGCGGCATCCAGGTGAGCATCGACCCCACGAAGCCGACGAGGAGCACCCAGAAGCCCGTGCGCACCACCCTGTCGATTTCCCGCCCGCGGACGCGGGCCGTCGGTGGCGGCGCCGGTGGGTCCACCGACGACAACGGGTCCTTCGCCTCGTCGAGGTGGCGCAGGCTCGGGACGAACAACAGCGCGCCCACGAGGACGATGAAGGGGAACGCGGGGAGAACTGCGGAGTACCAGAAGCTCGACGTCGGGAGGTACCCCTGCGCCGTCAGGCTCACGACTCCGATCAACACGGCGACGACCGCGGCGACGGACATCGACCGCAGCGCTGCGCACGCGGCCGCCGCGATCGCCGCAACCATCAGCGTCACGTAATCCTGCGCCTGGACCGTCACTTCGGTCGGAGCCAGAAGGACGCCGGCCAGCCCGGCCATGAGACCGCACACGGCCCACGCGGTCGCGGTCACGCGTGGCGCGTTCACTCCCTCGAGCTCGAGCAACCTACGGCTCTCCACGCCCGCGCGCATCTCGAGGCCGAGGCTCGTCGTGCGCAAGAGGAGCACGAGCACCACCAACATCACGACGGTGAGCAGCACCGCGCTCAGGTAGATCCCGTTGACCGGCACGTCGGCGCCGAGGTGGAAGTACACGGTGTCGGGGTTGAACAGGATGCTGGGTGCGCCGACGAGGTTCTCGTTGCCGAACACGACGGGCAGCAGTGCCGGAATTCCGACGAGCACGCTAAGCCCGGTCACGATCTTGGCGGTCGTGTTGGTGCTGGGGATGCGGCGGAACAAGAACCGGTCGAGGACGAGGCCCAACCCGGGTCCGAGAATCACGACGGAGCAGACGAACGCCGCCCACGTCGGCCACGCACGGTTCTCCACGAGCCACGTGAAGACGAACGCGGATGCGTACGCCTGCGCGCCGTAACCGAAGTTGAAGACGCCGGTCGTCTGGTACGTGAGCACCAGGCCCACGGCGAACACGGCGTACGCGCAGCCGTAGGGGATCCCGGGGACGGCGAACCCGAGCAGTTGCTCCATCGGCGGCGGCTCAGCTCTGGTGCGAGCCGGGGATGCCCGGCGGGAGCGACGCGGGGCTCGGATGCCGCACGTCCGCCGTCGCGAAGCAGAGGAAGACCTCCTTGCCCTTCCCGAGCACGGGTACGGCGTTCGCTCCCTTCACCTCCTCGAACGCGGTGCAGGACTTCCGTGTCGCGAGGAAGTGCGCGGTCTCCCAGTCCACGGGCTCCTCGAGCCCGCCGGCCGTGAAGTCGGTCAGGTGGTTGGTCGCTGCGACGACGGCGGCCTGGGTCAGGTGAGGGCCGGCCGCCTTGATCCCGGCGACCATCAGCGCGGCGGACTCCCAACCGTCGAGCGACAACGCGTTGTCCGCGTAGCCGGGGCTGTACTTGTGCATGGCCTTGAGGTAGCGCTCGAGACCCGGGTAGACACCCGGATAGAGGCTCGCCGCGGTCTCAGGGACGTTCTGGACGTCAAAGTAGACACCCTGCAAAAGGCTTTCGTACTTCTTGGTCACGGTGGCGTCCGCGCCGTCGAACCAGAGCTGGTGCACGTGCAGGCCGTACTGCTGGATGTCGCGTGCCAGCGCGACGTTGCCTGTGACTGTCATGCACGAGACGACGAAATCGGCCCCCGCTCGTTGGATCCGCTGGACGTCGGGAGTCAGGTTCGCATCGATCGGTGTGACGCGCAGGTCTGTGAAGCTCACGTGGTAGCCGGCAGCTCGGAGCCGGTTGCCGGTCGTGCGGCAGAGGTCCGACGAGGTCGAGACGTTGTACGCGAGGATCGCGACCGACTTCGATCGCGTCTTGTCGATGAGGTATGCCACCGCGGGCACGATGGTATTGAGTGTGAGCACCGAGCCCCCCGCGCCGTAGAGGTTCGGCGCACCGGACCAGTTGCCGTCGACGTTGTAGCCGTACGTCGGGGTACACGTGGCCACGAAGTACGACGGCGTGAACCAGTACGACGACACCGCGACCGCGAACGCGTGGTCTTGTTCGATCGCGGTGTGGGTGTCCGCCTCGAACTGGGTCGACAGACCCGCATCGTCCAGGTCGTACGCGAGCACGATCTTGCGCCCGTCCACCCCTCCGTGGGCATCGACCATGTCGAAGTAGGCCTTCACGCCCGGCACGAGAGAGCCGAAGTCGGCGGCGAGGATGCCGGACAAGGTGGAGATCGCTGCGACCTTCACCTCCGTCTTCGTCACCCCGGGGGCGCTGGTTGCCACCCCGGCGGGGCAACGAAGGGAGTGCGCTCTCGGTGCCGCGGACGCGCGACCTCCCGCCCAGGCGACGAGAAGCCCGGCCACGAGAACGATCGTGAGCACCATCGCGGTTGGCCTGCAACGCATCCTCATGCGCTCTCCTTCTATCACCCGCTCTCGCGCGGATCGCAGCAACTGACCTCCTTGTCGGACGAACGTTTGTTCCGACGTCGAGACGGAGGCAGCAGCGGGCGGGCCCACGCGTCACCTCGGTGCCGCCACGAATCAAAGGGCTGTGGCGGGCGAGGCCGCAGACAACGGGCGCCGGGAAGGCGGTCACGGACCTGTGCGACACCCTCTACGTGGACGGCGCGACGTGTCTCCGAGGTTCTCGCCGCCAAGTCCGACCCGCTCGCGGACCGCCAGAACGCGCGCGTGCTCCCCAGGGCGCACTCACGCGCCCGACGTTGCGGTCCTCGGGATAGCGTCGAAGCGTCGCACCGCCGCGGCGTCGCGCGCGGGGAAACTGAACGGCACCGACTGCGAGGAGGCGCGCCATGACCGATGGCATGAGGGCGGAGACCATCCGGATCGTTGGTCACCGAGACGACGAGCTCGAGGCGTACTTCGCCCAGCCGCTCGGCGACGGGCCGTTCGGTGGCGTGGTGGTCATCCATCACATGCCCGGCTACGACGAAGCCACCAAGGAGATCACTCGGCGCTTCGCGACCCACGGGTACCTCGCGTTGTGCCCGAACCTCTACAGCCGCGAGGGCGTCGGAAGGGACCCGATCGAGGCCGCCGCCGCCGTCCGGGAACGAGGCGGCGTACCGGACGACCAGCTCGTCGGGGACGTCGGTGGCGCCACGCGGCATCTGCGTTCTCTGGACCGCTCCAACGGAAAGGTCGGGACGATCGGCTACTGCTCGGGAGGCCGTCAGTCCCTCCTCGCCGCGTGCAGCCTCGACCTCGACGCGGCGGTGGACTGCTACGGCGCGTTCGTCGTGAACGAGCCGCCCGAAGGCACGCCGCTACGGGTCCATCCGATCGTCCACCTTCTGAAGGATCTCTCCTGCCCGCTCCTCGGCCTCTTCGGTGCGGAGGACCAGCACCCGTCTCCGGAGGAGACCGCAGCGCTCGGCGTCGCCCTCGAGCAGGCCGGCAAGGCCTTCGAGTTCCACACCTTCGAGAACGCCGGCCACGCGTTCTTTGCGACCGACCGCCCCCTCTACCGTCCCGAGGCGGCGAACCAGGCGTGGCCGATCGTCTGGGAGTTCTTCGGCCGAACGCTGCGCTGAGCCGGGCAGCGGGCGGTGGACCGGCGCGAGACGAAAGAGCTCGTCAGCCGGCGCCGACGGGCTCTGCGAGGGGCACAGCCGGTCCCCTCGAGGCGGCCCCGCGATCGCGAGCCGCCCGAGCGGTCACCGCGAACCCGACCCGAAAGAGCGCGCCGAAGAAACGCTCCTGCCACTCCGCCGCGCTGGCGACGGGCGACGGGAGCTGCTCGGGCAGCTCGGCGAAGACCGAGCGAACTGCTGCCTCCACTGAGCGAGGATCCGGCGAGCAGGTTCGCGCGCCTCCCTGCTCCAGCTCGTGCAGGGCGTTCTCACGGCCGTGGCCGGGGACGACATCGAGGATGACGAGCCGGCGACCGACGACCCGCGCCTCGTTGCAGGTCTGACCGGCCGAGGTGACGATCACGTCGGCGGCCGCCATCAGCTCGGGGATCCGATCGGTCATCCCGAAGGGCAGCACGCGCCAGTGCCGGGCTGCGACGGACCGGAGGTGCTCGAGGAGCCGTCTGTTCCCGCCGGCGACGGCGAGGACCCAGAACCCGCCGCGAGCGAGCGCCTCCGCGGTGTCGTCGAGCGGCCCGAGGCCCCAGCCGCCCGCCATGAGCAGCACGCAACGCGCGTCCCGCGCGACACCCAGCGTGTCACGGGCGGCTCGCTTGGTGGGGGCGTCGAAGAACTGGGGCCGCACCGGAGGGGGCACGACCGCGACCTCACCATCGGGCGCGTAACGCCGGATGGTGAGCGCGGCGAGCGGCGAACAGACGATGTAGAGATCGGTGCCCTCGGACACCCACATGCTGTGCGCGCATGCATCGGTGCAAACCGCGACGGTGGTGAGATCGGGTCGCTCGCGCTTGAGCGCCCCGACCGTTGATACACCGGTCGGGAACACCGAGATGACGAGGGGCTTGTCGCCGGCGCGGTCGACCGCGTCGCGCACGCGGGGAAGCAGTTGGCGCACGGCCGCCTGCTCGAGGAGATGGGGAAGGCGCGTCCCGTTACGGAGGTGGCTGAAGTGGAAGCCGTCGTAGACGGCGGGCACCGAGATCAGGCGGCGGAATGCCGCGGTGCCGAGGCGCGAGCCCGCGCCTCCGAGCATCGACATGCAGTCGAGCACGTCCGCCCGGACACCGGTCGTCGCCAGCGCGGCCTGGCAGGCCTCGGCGACCGAGTCGTGGCCCTTCCCGATCGAGCCGGAGAGGACGACCGCCGAGTCGAAGACCTGAGCGCTGGCGGCGTGAATGGGGCGCCGTTCCCCCGCAGTGCCCGCCATCTGGGTCCCGTCCGTGTTCATCGTGGAACTCCTGTCGTCGGGAGCACGCCAACACCACCTTGCCCGAAGAGCCAGCCGCGCACACCCCCCGGCCTCGCCCATGGTAACGGTGGCGGCGGGACGGGGCTGATGGCCCCGCACGCTCAGCAGACCAGCTCGTCCATCGTCACGGTCGAGAGCTGCCGCCGCTGCAACTCCGCCGCCACCAGGGGAAGCGCGTCGAGCACCGCCCGCCACATCCCGTCCGGACCGAACCGGTCGCTGTCGTGAAGGAGGACGACGGCTCCGGGCCGCAGACGGCGCGCGACGTGTCCGACGACGGCCAAGGGGTCCGACGACGCCCACTCCCGTCCCGAAGCGGACCAGAGCACCGTCCTCATCCCCATCGCCCGAGCGAGGACGATCGTCGCGCCGGTGGCCTGGCCGTACGCCGGGCGGAACCAGCGTGGGGGATGCCCGAGCGCTGTCATGGTGTCCCTGGCGTGCTCCAGGTCCCGGTGCACCCACGCTGGCGAGCGCCAGAGATGGTGCGCGTGCTCGTCGCCGTGCGTGGCGAGCTGGTGCCCGCGCGCTGCGACCTCGTGCACGAGGTCGGGTCGGTCCCGGGCGCGCGCACCGAGGACGAAGAACGTGGCCCGCAGGCCGAGCTCGTCGAGGGCGTCGAGCACCCGAGGCGTGCCTTCTGGGTCGGGCCCGTCGTCGAAGGTGAGTGCGACGCGCCCGGGGAACCGCGGACCCTGCCATCGGCACAGCTCGCCCGGCAATACTCGGACCGGCCCCCACTGACCGAGCGCGACGACCGACGGGACGTACTGCGACGCGAGCACCGCCGTCGCAAGCGAACCGAGCACGGCCTGGACGTGGCGGGCGGTCACCGGATCCCATCCTCGCGAGCCATCGCCACCTCACCGGCGACGCTGCCGTGGGCTGCACCGGCCTGTCCGGCGTTCCGCGGCCGCGGTCTGCCGGAGGGACAGGGTAGTGCCCAGTTCATCTCGGAAGACGGTGTGCGTTGGGGCGCGCAGGCGGGCAGGCGGGCCGTATCGCGTACACTGCCCGGTGCGCCTCTAGCTCAATGGCAGAGCAACGGACTCTTAATCCGCAGGTTCGGGGTTCAAGTCCCCGGAGGCGCACGCACACGCACGCACTCCACTCCAACTCCCTGCACAGGCGAACTTGACTCGACTCGAGCCTCCTCATTCCGTGCTGCGGGTCGTGCGTGGCCCCCGACGCCTGGCTATGGTGGCTGCACAAATCGCGAGGTGGGGTCGGGAGGCGCCATGAGCTACCGTGCCATTGCACTCTCACACGTGGACGGGGCCGGCGGCGAGTCCATCGGCGTGAACGTCGCGCAGCGGCTCGGCTTCGGATACCTCAATGAGGCGATCGTCGCGCAGGTCGCCAAGGACCAAGGTATCGAGCCGACCAGCGTGATGGAGGCCGAGCGACGGAAGTCGTTCTTCGCCCGCATCGGGGAGACGGTCGCGCGCGGCGCGGGCGCAGGCGTGGCCCTCGACCCTTCGTTCTACCTCTTCGACGAAACTCAGACGCTCCTTCCCTTCGACGAGACCGAGACGCTTCTTTCCCTGATCCGGGACGCGGTGCGGTCCGCCGCCGACCGGGGCAGCGCGGTGCTCGTCGCGCACGCCGCGTGCTACGCCTGCGCGGACCGCTCCGACGTGCTCAGGGTCTGTGTCACCGCGCCGTTCGCGACGAGAGCGGCGCGCATGGCGAGCGACCGCGGACTGGACGAGAAGGAAGCCGTGAAGCTCCTGCACCGTTCCGACGCAGGGCGCGCCAGCTACCTGAAACGCGTCTACGGCGTCGACGAGGAGTCCCCGACCGACTACGACGCGGTGATCAACACCGAGCGGATCACGCCCCTCGCCGCGGTCGGCACCATCGTCAGCCTCGTCGGCTCGCACCCGGTCAGCGACGAGCCTGGCTACGGACAAGCGGCCATCGGGCACGTGCGGACCGACTGACGCGGAGCGGGCCGACGGTCGCACCCGCGAACAGGAGCGGTGGCTGCCTTCAGTGGGCGACGGCGTCCACCTCGATCTCCACCCGCCAGCGGGGATCGAGCAGGGAAGCGACCACCACCATGGTGGCAACAGGAGCCTGCACAGCGAAGACCTCGCCGTGGACCCCGCCCACGGCGGCAGCGTCGGCTGCGTCGACAAGGAACATCCGGGTGCGGACGACGTCGTGGACCGACGCTCCGACCTCGGCGAGTGCAGCCCGCACGATTTCGAAGCAGCGGCGCGCCTGCGCCGCCGGGTCCGGGTCGACGCTCCCGTCGGGCCAGATCGGAGCGGTGCCGGCGACGAAGATCCGATCGCCGGTCCGCAATGCTCGGCAGAAGCCGAACTGCGCTTCGAAGGGCGAGCCACTCCTCACCCTCTGAGCCTCCACCACGTTGCGACCCTAACCGACGACTCTGCGAGTGAGGCGCGCCGTGGTCAGCGCTCGAGGCACGTGCAGATGCACGCCTTGTTCCCTTCGGGGTCGGCAAGCACCACGAACGAGGGGGCGTTGCCGTCGTCGACCACCCTGCCACCCGCAGCCACGGCAACAGCGATCCGCTCGTCGGCCGCGTCGTGCGCGACCCATAGGTCCACGTGGAACCGCTGGCGCGGCACTTCGTGCGGTTCGGTCTCCTGGAACCACACGTTGGGCACCCTGGAATCGGGGTCGATGACGTCGTCCTGCACACCCCGCTGCGCGCTCCCCGTGAGCAGCGCAGCCCAGAACCCTCCTTGTGCGCCGATCGCGGCGGAGTCGAGTCCCAGTTCCAACTGGGCGACAGCCTTTGGTTCGGCCGCCAATCCGCGTTCCTGGGCGACCTGACTGATTCGGCGTGCCAGCTCGACGTCCTGGTCGGTGACCCACCAGCCGTCCTCTTCGGTCGTGAGCTTCAGCTCGACCCACGTCGGAGCGACGCGTGCCTCGGGATGATGGCCCGCCTCTCGGGAGACGCGAGCGATCGCCTCGACGAACGCTGCCCCCGATGTGAAGTCGGCCGTGATGAACCGCGCGTGCAGTCCCTGGGCAAGTTTTCGCCAATCGTCGAGTCCAGCTTCGAGAACCTGCTGGTCGGTGAGCCTTTCCACGCACAGCATTCTCGCGCGCCGCCCGCTCGTCACGACGACCTCTACCGTCACACGCCGCTCGCGAACGAGGTCGGCCGAAGAGCAGGGGCGGCGCGCCAGCAAACAGTCGCCTCAGCACGACCTACAGTGGGCCGGCGGGCGGACCCTCCCGGGCGAGCCCTCCAGCGGCGAGCCCTCGGCAAGGAGGAGCGATGGACGACGTGAA
>JASHYA010000159.1 GCA_030043315.1 Acidimicrobiales bacterium | reverse complement strand
CCCGACGTCGTGATCCTCGACCTCGGGCTGCCGGACATGGACGGCGTCGAGGTGGTGCGGAGGATCCGTGGGTGGACCCAGGTGCCGGTCATCGTGCTCTCCGCGGCCGCCTCCGAGGGGAAGAAGGTCACCGCCCTCGACAGCGGCGCCGACGACTACGTGACCAAGCCCTTCGGCATGGCGGAGCTCGAGGCACGGCTGCGCGTGGCGCTCCGCCGCCACCTCGAAGAGGAGCCCGGGGCTCCGACCACCATCGACATCGGCGACCTGGAGGTCGACCTCGTGCACCACATGGCGCGCCTGTCGGGAAGGGATCTGGAGCTCACCGCCAGGGAGTTCGACCTCCTCGCGTACCTCGCCCGCCACGCGGGCAAGGTGTGCACGCACCAGATGATCCTGCGGGACGTCTGGGGCTCCGCCTACGGCGCCGAGGCCCACTACCTGCGCGTCTACGCCCACCGGCTCCGCCGCAAGCTCGGACCGGCGGGCGACATGCTGCGGACCCAGCCCGGGATCGGCTACCAGCTGGTCGAGGACTCCGCCTGATCGCTGCCCTCGTTCGATCCCGGACCGGGCCCGTCGGGGAGCTCGGTCGCGGCTACCTGCGACACCGCCCGCACAGCCCTCGGTCCGTTCGGCGTTCCGGCTGAGGGACTCGCCACGTCGAAGCGGTAGAGCGGGTTCAGGATCAACAGGCGGCCGGCCTCCGAGGACCCCGACACGGTGCCCTCCACGTGCAGGGTCGCGCCGACGACGACGCCACCCAGCCCGTCGCGGCCGAGCCACCGGAGCGTGATCGTCCCCGACCCGTCGTCCAGCCTCGCGTCGAGCCAGACGTCGAGCGCGCCGTCGAGCGCGCCCACGCCCGTCAGCCCCGGGCGCTGGGCTCCGCGGACGGGGAGCTGGCGGTGGACCTCGATCGCGCGCACCACGCCGGTGAGCACCGCGCGCCGTCGAGCGGTCGCGTCGGCAACTCGCCGGGCGACCGGGCGCCCCTGCCACTTCAACTCGTCGTCAGGGAGCCAGCCGGTCACTTCTCCAGCTTCGCCAGCGCCTCGTTGAGCTGGAGGACGACGATGTAGGGCGCCCCGAGGAACCCGAGCTGGGCGCCGTTGGTCTCCTGCTTGATAAGCGTGCGGAGGCGTGACGGCGAAATTCCGGTGGCCTTCGACACCATGGGGATCTGCACCAGCGCGTCGGCGGACGAGATGTCGGGGTCGATGCCGCTTCCCGACGACGTCACGAGGTCGGTCGTCGGGTCGACGCCCACCTTGTGCCACGCGACGACCAGGGCATGCACGTTCTCGAGGAGGACCTTGGAACGCGGAGCCAGGTTGGAGCTCCCCGACTCACCCGGTTTCCCTGTCGCGACGAGCGGATTGTCCTCGTCGGGACGGCCGTGGAACCACTGCGGGTGGAGGATCTTCGTGGTGGAGTAGCCGTTCCAGTTCTGTCCGATCAGTGTCGAGCCGTTCGCGCTGATCGAGCCGTCGGCCTGGTGCCGGAAGAACAGCTGCGCGACCCCGGTACCGGCGAAGGCGTACAAGAAGCCGAAGAAGAGGGTGATGACGACGATCGCGACGAGGGAGCGCGAGATGTTCGAGAACATCGATCTCATGGTTGCGACATCTCCTCTCAGTACCAGTGAACGGCCGTGAGGAAGAGGTCGATCAGCTTGATGCCGATGAACGGCACGATGATGCCTCCCACGCCGTAGATCCAGACGTTGCGCCGCAGGATCGCCGCCGCCCCGCTCGGGCGCCACTTCACCCCACGTAGCGCCAACGGGATCAGCGCGACGATCACCAGTGCGTTGAAGATCACCGCTGCCAGCACGGCGGACTGCGGGCTGTGCAGCTTCATGATGTTCAAGTCGTTCAGTTGGGGATAGGTGGCCACGAACAGGGCGGGGATGATGGCGAAGTACTTCGCGACGTCGTTCGCGATCGAGAAGGTCGTGAGCGAGCCCCGGGTGATGAGCAGCTGCTTCCCGATCTCCACGATTGTGATCAACTTCGTCGGGTTGGAGTCGAGGTCGACCATGTTGCCGGCCTCTTTGGCCGCGGTCGTCCCGGTGTTCATCGCGACGCCGACGTCGGCCTGCGCGAGGGCGGGCGCGTCGTTGGTGCCGTCCCCGGTCATGGCGACCAGCCGGCCCCCTTCCTGCTCCGCCTTGATGAGCTCGAGCTTGGTCTCGGGGGTCGCCTCTGCGAGGAAGTCGTCGACGCCCGCCTCCTGCGCGATCGCCGCAGCGGTGAGCGGGTTGTCGCCGGTGATCATGACGGTCCGGATCCCCGCCGAGCGCATCTCCGCGAACCGCTCCCTGATGCCCTCCTTCACCACGTCCTTGAGCTCGATCACGCCGAGCACGTCGGCGCCGTCGGCGACGACGAGCGGCGTCGCGCCCTGGCGCGAGATGGAGTCGACGATGTCCTCGAGCCCGTCCGGGGCGGTGCCGCCGTGCTCGACGACCCATCGGCGCACGGCCTCGGCGGCGCCCTTGCGGATCTGGCGACCGTCGATGTCGAGCCCGGACATGCGCGTGGTCGCCGAGAACGGGACGAACTCGTGCGGGCCAGTGAGCTCCCGCTCGCGGATGCCGAAGCGCTCCTTGGCGAGAACGACGATCGACCTACCCTCGGGCGTCTCGTCGGCGAGCGACGCGAGCTGCGCCGCGTCGGCGACCTCCTGCTCCGTGTGACTGCCGGCGGGATAGAAGGCGTCGGCCATCCGGTTTCCGAGGGTGATGGTGCCCGTCTTGTCGAGAAGCAAGGTCTGGACGTCCCCTGCGGCTTCGACCGCGCGCCCGCTCATCGCGAGGACGTTGCGCTGGACGAGCCGGTCCATGCCGGCGATGCCGATCGCCGAGAGGAGCGCGCCGATCGTCGTCGGGATCAGGCAGACGAGCAAGGAGACGAGGATGATGACCGAGACCGTTGCCCCCGAGTAGTGGCCGAACGGCTGCAGGACCACCACCACCGGCAGGAAGACGATGGTGAGCACCGCCAGGAGAATGGTGAGCGCGATCTCGTTCGGCGTCTTCTGCCGCGAGGCTCCCTCGACGAGCTGGATCATCCGGTCGAGGAAGGTCTTTCCCCGCTCGGCGGTGATCCGCACGACGATCCGGTCGGAGAGGACCTTCGTGCCGCCGGTCACCGCGGAGCGGTCACCGCCGGACTCGCGGATGACCGGCGCGGACTCGCCGGTGATCGCCGACTCGTCGACCGACGCGACGCCTTCGACGATCTCGCCGTCCGACGGGATGATGTCACCCGCCTCGCACACGACGAGGTCGCCCTTCACGAGCTCGGCCGCCGAGACCCGGGTTTCCACACCGTTCGCGTCGATCCGCCGCGCTTCGGTCTCCGAGCGCATCCGGCGCAGCGTGTCCGCCTGGGCCTTGCCCCGCCCTTCGGCCATGGCCTCGGCGAAATTGGCGAAGACGACGGTGAGGAAGAGCCAGACCGTGATCGACCACGAGAACAGCGTCGAGTGCGCGACCGACTCGACGAAGGTCACGACGGTGCCGACCAGCACGACGAACATGACCGGGTTCTTGACCTGTGTCCGTGGGTCGAGCTTCTTGAAGGCCTCGACCACCGCGTACCTGAGGATCTCGGGGTCCAGCAGGCTGCGCTGGCCGGCGACGCCCCGGGGTGCGGGTCCCGGCGAAGGGACGTGGGTCGGCCCGTGGCCAGCGGGCGCGGCCGGGGAGACGGAGACGTCGGTCATCGAAGCACCGTCCAGAGGTGGGAGAACGCCGTACCGGCGTGCGAAAGCGCCGCGCCGGCCTGCGAGAGGAAGGGCACGATCGCGTAGAACTTGTGGCTCAGCTGTGTCGCGATCGGGCCGAGCGCGACCGCCGGGAAGAACGTCAGGCCTCCGACGATGATGATCACGCCGATCAGCAGCCCGACGAACATGGTGTTGTCCGTCCGGAACGTGCCGGCCGATGCGGCGACGGTGTTCTTGGCGGCCAGCGCGCCCCCCAGCGCAAGGCACGGGATGATGATCGCGAAGCGGCCGAGCAGCATGGCGATCGAACCGACGACGTTGTAGAAGGCGTGATTACCTGTCAACCCCGCCATCGCCGAGCCGTTGTTGTTGGTCATCGACGTGAACGCGTAGAGGATCTCGCTGAATCCGTGGGGACCACCGTTGAGCGGGCCGGCCCGCCCGGCATGGATGGACACGGCGATGCCGGTCAGGACCAGCACGACGATGGGCATCACCAGGATCCCGAAGCCTGAGAGCTTGACCTCGCGCGCCTGGATCTTCTTGCCGAGGTACTCCGGCGTTCGGCCGATCATCAGACCGCCGATGAACACCGCCACGATGGCGAAGAGCAAGATGGTGTAGAGGCCGCTCCCCACGCCGCCGGGCGTCACCTCCCCGAGCATCATGCCCGTCAAAGGACCGAAGCCACCCATGGCGTTGTAGGAGCTGGTCGCGCTGTCGACCGCCCCATCGGAGGTCTGCGTCATCGCCACGTTGAACAGCGCACTGGTCGTGTCGCCGAACCGGACCTCTTTCCCCTCCATGTTCCCGGTGGGCTGTGCCGTGACCCCGGCGGCCGCGACCGCCGGGTTCGCCTGGTGCTCGAAGTAGGCGGTGAAGCCGACCCACGCTCCGAAGATGACCACCATGGCGGCCAGCACGGCCGCGCCGTGGCGGATGCTGCCCACCATCTTCCCGAACGTGTAGGTGAGGGCGAAGGGGATCGAGAGGGTGAGGACGATGTACATCAAGTTCGTGAGCCCGGTCGGGTTCTCGAAGGGATGGATCAGGTCGACGTTGAAGAAGCCGCCGCCGTTGGTCCCCAACTGCATGATGGGGCCCATGAACGCGGCCGGGCCCCGGGGGATGGTCTGGGTCACGTTGTTCAGTGCGTTGTGGACCGTGACCGTGCCGGCCAACGTCTGGACCGCACCCTGGCTCACGGCGATGATGCCGCCGACGAATGCGATCGGGAGGAGGATGTAGAGCATGCAACGCGTGATGTCCACCCAGAAGTTCCCGATGGTCTCCGATCCCCTTCTGGCGAACCCGCGCACGAGGGCGATCGCCACGGCGATCCCGACGGCGGCGCTCGCGAACTGCTCGACGGTGAGCACGCCGATCTGGGAGAAGTAGGACATCGTCGTCTCGCCGCCGTAGTTCTGCCAGTTCGTGTTGGTAAGGAACGAGACGGCGGTGTTCCAGCTCAGCGCCGGCGACACGGCTCCGAGGTGCTGCGGGTTCAGCGGCAGCGAGCCCTGGATGCGCAGGAGGAGGTACCCGAGGGCGACGAAGACCCCGGAGAAGATGACGAGCGACGCGGCGTAGCGCCGCCAGGTCTGCTCCCGGTCGGGGCCGGTCCTGAGGAGCTGGTAGAAGGGCCGCTCGGCCCAGGCGAGGAATTGGACGCGGCCGTCGAAGACGGCCGCCATGTACGAGCCCAGGAACCGCCAGGCGATCGCGAGCGCGACGACGAGGACAACGATGGTCCAGAAGAAGTCCACCGACTATCGCCGCCTCAGAACCACTCGGGCTTGAACAGCGCGATGCCGACGTAGATGAACACCGCGATGGAGACGGCGAGCAGGATGCCTTGGACGACGGTCATACTCGATCGAGCGCCCAGATCAGACCGAGCATGACGGCGACGAACGCCGCGATGCCCACCACCACGAGGAAATCTGCCATGTGCCCAGTGAAGTAAGAGAAACGTCAACGCGGCGTCGACATCGG
>JASHYA010000158.1 GCA_030043315.1 Acidimicrobiales bacterium | reverse complement strand
AGGCAGGGGAAGAAGTGGTACCTGTCTGGACCGGGGATGTCGTGGCGGCGGTCCCTGTGGCCTGTGGCGTGACCGACGACGCAGGTGTGGTGGAGGAGCCCTGCACGGATGTCGACGTCCCGGGGACAGATGTGGAAGATGTGGACGCCGTACCGCGTGCCGTCCCGGTCGTGCCTGTCCTCTGGGTAGACGTTCCAGAGGAGGTGCTCGACGTCGAGGCCCGGTAGGGCACGCTCAACGCGGCGAGGAGGTACCACGTCGGCGCATTCTGTGTGCTCGTCGAGGTCGAGCTCGGCGCGGACGTGGTCGGAGAGGCATCCCCCGACGAGCTGGGCGATGCGCCGGAGCTTGAGGACGTCGCAGCGCTCGACCTCGTCGAGGTGGAAGTCTTCGCCGGCTGCACGACGGGGGTCGACGTCGACGCGGTGCCGGGGCTCGTCGTCGTGGCGGTGCTCGTGCTCGAGGTCGACGCGGTGCCGGGGGTCGAGGTCGACGCGGTGCCCGTGCTCGAGGCTGTCGCAGTAGCGGACGTGGGCGTCGTCGTCGTGGGCGTCGTCGTCGTGGGCGTCGTCGTCGTGGGCGTCGTCGTCGTGGGCGTCGTCGTCTTGGGCGTCGTCGCAGCGGGAACTGTCAGGATTGTCCTCGGTGGCGAGGGGGCGGGCGCGACCACCTTCGAGATCGGTGGTGGTGAAGCCGTACTCGGAGTGGCTGTCGAGCCTGCTATCACTGCCGGAGCCGACAGCCCGCCAGCCGTCACGAGGCTCGCCACGATGCCGGCCACTACCGAGCCCTTGGCGGGCACGCTCGTGGCAGAGGCCACGATGGCCTGGCCGAGGGGGGTCGCCGAGACCTGGGTGACCAGCTGGATCCCCGTTTCGACCGACGTCCCCGCGATCGCCGATGCGGCAGAAGAACCGGCCGAACCCGCGCCAGAGGCGAACGCCTGCGAACCCGCTGCCGACGCCGAGCTTCCCGCGGCGCTCGTGAGAATCCGACGGAGTGCCGCGCGCACCGGGGCGGTGAGCACGAGAGGGACGGCCACCCATGCACCTTTGATGGCGTTCGTCCCCTCCAGGGTGTGCTGCAGCTTCGCGCGGGCACGCCGCACGCGGGCTCTCGCGTTCACCTCGGTGATGCCGAGCGCCCCTGCGACCTCCTCGTAAGGCCGGCCGTCGACGAGCCGCAGCTCGAACGCGCGGCGTTGGGACTCGGGAAGCTCGCTGATTGCCCGCTTCACCGCTTCGAGCGCCACCGGGTCCGAGACGGCTTCCTCGCTGTCCCCTGG
Source organism: Acidimicrobiales bacterium (assembly GCA_030043315.1). Lineage (GTDB taxonomy): Bacteria > Actinomycetota > Acidimicrobiia > Acidimicrobiales > RAAP-2 > JAJYVT01. Next base: position 2,754 of record JASHYA010000158.1, on the reverse strand, counting down.
GTGCGTGTCGATCAACCAGTCGCTGAGGGGCGCGGTCGGTTTGCGACGGGCCGGCACGTCGGCGCACACGTGGACGAGGATCGTGTTCAGCCAAGCACCGAGCCGCCAGTCGCCGGTGTCACCGAAGCGGTCGAAGGCGAGGAGCGCGCGTAGGAGCGCTTCTTGCACCGCGTCCTGGGCGTCCTCAGCGTTCCCCAGGCGATGACGCGCGGTTGCGAGCAACGAGGAATAGTGCGTGCGCACGATCTCCGCGAAGGCGTCCCGGTCACCGCAGCGGTGCGCGGTCACCAGGCGGATCGCGGTGCTCTCCTCGATGCTCGCGACATCCGTCGGCGCTAAGGCCATCGCTCGTCTCCTCGGACCGATCAGTCTGACCGCCGTGGCCCACACCAGTGGGCGCGGTGAAACAATCGCTCCGCTCGGGCCCCGTTGACTTCTGACTACAAAACCGCTGCTTCGGGTGCTTCCGGTACTGCAGGTGCTGCGACGACAGCTGGGGCCCTCACCCCCGACAAGCTCAATGTACCCCGTCAATTGGCCACGTTGCGGGCATCATTCGATAAGAATGCAGCTTCGTGTCGCAACCGTCGTAGCTGGTCCATTCCCCGTGACCAGCCCCGACACCGTAACGGCTGAGGTACTACTCGTCAACGAACGCGAATTGGTCTCCCGACGGGCCTGCTCCCCTACAGTCGTCGTGGTGGTGCGTCCTGACGAGTGGACCGACGGCGCAGGCTCGCGTCCAGCCTGGGTGGTCGCCGGAAGCCGGGCAGGCGGTCCCGCTCCACAACCGCCGGGTCACTGATCGCCGATGGCTCCGAGACTCACCCTGATGTGCGTCCACGCGCACCCGGACGACGAGGCGATCTCGACCGGCGGGATCCTCGCCCGGTACGCCGCAGAGGGGCTCGAGACCGTGCTGGTCACCTGCACCAACGGGGAGCTCGGCGACGGCCCCGGTGGCGTGAAGCCGGGAGAACCGGGGCACACAGAGCACCAGGTCGTCGCCCTCCGGCGGCAAGAGCTCGAGGCGAGCTGCGCCGTGCTCGGCGTGGGCCACCTGGAGCTCCTCGGGTACCACGACTCGGGGATGATGGGCTGGCCACAGAACGACGCGCCCGACGCCTTCTGGCGTGTCGGCGTCGACGAGCCTGCAGAGCGGCTCGCTGGACTCATGGCGCGCTACCGGCCCCAGGTGGTCGTGACCTACGACGAGAACGGCTTCTACGGCCACCCCGACCACATCCAGGCCCACCGCGTGACGGTCTCGGCGATCGAGCGGTCGGGGGTCCCCGACAAGCTCTACTACCCTGCGGTCCCCAAGTCGGCAATCCCACGCTTCGCCGCGACGCTGGCGGCGCGCGGCGCCGAGGTTCCCGAGGTGATCGAGGACGCGCCGTTCGGCACGCCCGACGAGGAGATCGGTGCGGTCGTGGACTGCTCGGGGTACATGGCTGCGAAGTTTGCCAGCCTGTCGGCCCATGCGAGCCAGGCGGACAACATCTTCTTCCTCGCTCTCGGCGAGCAGCTGTTCGGCGAGGTCTTCTCCCAGGAGGCGTTCGTCCGCGCACGCGACCGGACCGCCAGGGTCGGGGTGGAGGAGGACCTCTTCTCGGGGCTCCGCTGACCGGTCCTCATTCCGAGGGTGTCGCTCTGCGGGCCGGCGTGCGGCTCGCGCCGTCGCCAGACGCCGAGGCGACCCCGGTCACGTTGGGGCCGCGCGGCCGACGGATGGTCCCTCGAGAGGCGGCTCAGCCCCCCGGCGGGGTGTAGGAAGGCATCGCCCCCGAGGCGACCTTGTCGACGTCGTCGACCGTGAGGAGCGGCACAACCGTCGTGTGCGCTCCGCCAGCCGAGCCCACCGCCATGGACAACTTGGCGGCAGCGAGGTTGTCGGGCAGGTCCAGGACGGAGATGACGTCGTCGTCGCCGAAGGCGAAGTAGAAGGACTCGAGCGACCCCCCGAGGTCGGCAGCGGCCTTCTCGACGGCGGTCCATCGAGCGGTCCCACCGCCCTTCATCACGCCGGCGAGGCCGTCTGCGGTGTAATGGGCCTTGAACAGGTACTTGGGCACGGCTCCCTCCCTGTCGTTCGCACTGCTGGGATGTCGTGGCAGGAAGTCGATGGCGTGCGATCCACCGTCGCCTACCGCCGAACTCGAGGGTACTCCTTTGCGGTCGAGGACGACACGGGCCGGCCTGCCTCGTCCACCAGTTCGAGGTCAGGACAGGAGCCGGTGTGCCACGCCCAGCTTGCGGTACGTCGACTCGGCGCGCCGGTCCTCTCCGTGGGCGGCGCCGCCCGACACGCCGCCCACGGCCATTCGAGCGTCCAGGGATCCGGCGCTGTCAGTGACGGGCTCGAGGACCGGTGGCGGGGGGAACCAGGCGGCTGAGAGCGTGTGCGCGGTGCAGCTGTCGAGCCGCGCTGGTCCCACCAGTCCGAGCCGGCCCAGGATGGGCTCGGGCACCACGACACGACCTTCCGCGTCGATGGCGGCCCTCATCACAGCGACGCTACCGCCGGAACCGGAAGCCCACGCGTGCTGCGAGACGGTGGGGGTGCGCGGACCGGCCGGGCGCACGTTGCGTCCTCGGGCGCCGTGCGCACGACGGTCACGTGTCGCTCGCACCGAGCCTTCGGGGCTGGCCACCGGCGGAGGCCGCCGCGCCGGCACGGGGTCCTCGGTCCCGGTCCTCAGTCTCAGTCGTGGTCGGTGACGAGGACGATCTTCCCGAGCTTTCCTCCCTCCA
>JASHYA010000157.1 GCA_030043315.1 Acidimicrobiales bacterium | reverse complement strand
CGGAGCTTCCAGCCACCGACCGGGAGGCGTTCGACGATCGAGAGAACCTCCGCCTCGTCGGCGCCCGCGTCGAGAAGGCTGCCGAGCGCCATGTCGCCGGCGATGCCCGCGAAGCAGTGGAACCACGCGACGCGGCTCATCGGAGGAGGCGTGCGACCGCGCACGCGGCGCCGTAGCCGTTGTCGATCCCGACCACGGTGACGCCCGCCGCGCACGACGCGAGCATGGCGAGCAGCGCGGTCACCCCTTCGAGCGAGGCCCCGTACCCCACGCTGGTGGGCACCGCCACCACGGGAGCGGCCGTGACGCCCCCCACGAGGCTGGCGAGCGCGCCCTCCATTCCCGCCACGACCACGACGGCGTCCGCGTCCTGCAGCTCCCCGATCGACGCGAGCAGCCGGTGGACGCCCGCCACGCCGCAGTCGGCGAGGAGGGACGGCGAGAAGCCCAACGCGTCGAGCACGGCCCGGCATTCGTCGGCGACCGGGAGGTCCGCGGTGCCGGCCGTGAGGACGAGGACCCGGCCCGGTCGAGCGGGTGACCGTCGCCACGCGACCGTCGAGAGCGACCCCGTCGGCGTGACGACGGGCTCGCCGTAGGCCGCGTCGGCGGCCGCGGCGTCCCGTGCGGCGACCACCTGAGCGGCGTCGGCGCGAGTGAGCAGGACCGGTCCGGGGGCGGCCCGCAGCAGCTCGACCACGATGGACGCGCACTGCCCGGGGCTCTTCCCGGGGCCGTACACCGCTTCGGGGAAGCCCTGACGGAGCGCACGGTGGTGGTCCACCCGCGCGAAGCCGAGGTCGGCGTAGGGCAGGTGGCGCAGGCGCCGGACGGCCTCGTCCGGGTCGCAGTCCCCCCTCGAGACATCGACGAGGAGTTGGCGTAAGAGGAGCTCGTCCATCGCGGCTCACTATCCTGCCCCGGCATGACCGGACCTGCGACCCTCCCGTCCACGGTCGCCTTCCTCGGCCCGCTCGGGACCTTCACCGAGGAGGCGCTGCTCACCCAGGAGGACTACGCATCGGCGGCGCTCGAGCCGATGGGCACGATCGGCGACGTGCTCGAGGCGGTGGGATCGGGCCGGGCCGACATCGGATTCGTGCCGATCGAGAACGCGATCGACGGGGTGGTGCGCGACACCCTCGACGCGCTGATCTTCGACGTCGACCTGTTCATCCAGCGGGAAGTCGTGCTCGACGTCCGCCTCCACCTCATGGCGCCGCGGGGTGCCTCTCTTCGTGACGTACGGCGGATCGTGTCCTATCCCGTGGCGCTGGCGCAGTGTCGCCGCTTCTTCGCCGAGCAGCTGCCGGCGGTGGAGGCCCTGGCGGCCAACTCGACCGCCGACGCCGCACGGCAGCTCGGTGAGCATCCCGATCGCCACACCGCCGCGATCGCGCCGCGTCTCGCCGCCGACCTCTACGGCCTCCAGATCCTCGCCGAGGACGTGGAGGACTTCGGGGGCAACCAGACGCGGTTCGTGGCAGTGAGCTCCGCAGGCATCCCCTCGCCGACCGGCCATGACCGGACGTCGATCGTCTGCTTCCAGGACACCGACCGTCCCGGGAACCTCCACGGCATCCTGGGCCAGTTCGCCGCACGGAGCATCAACCTGACCCGGCTCGAGTCGCGCCCGACCAAGCAGGGTCTGGGTGAGTACTGCTTCGCCATCGACCTCGCCGGCCACGTCGCCGACGAGGTGGTCGCCGACTGCCTCAGGGACCTGCGTGCCAACCTGACCGACGTCAAGTTCCTCGGGTCGTACCCTGCCGGCGGCCGGCACGCGCCGCAGCGCCGACAGGAGGCCGACGAGGCGTGGCGCAGCGCAGACGCGTGGCTGGCCCGGTTGCGGTCGCAGATCCGCTCAGCGTGAAGCGCAGCCTGCAGCGAAGACTCAGCCGGAGATGAAGAGGGACTCCACCAATGGGATGTAGTGGTCGAGCCCCGGCGTGCTCGCGCCCGGCACCTTCGCCCGGTCGTCGAGCCGCCTGAGGGCGACGGCGTCCGCGGCGAACGGCTCCGTCAAGAACGTCTCCGCCTCTGCGTCGGCCATCGGCCCACCCTGGATCGCCATGGTCCTGACCGACGCCTCGCTGAGCAGCGTGTTGTAGCCGGGCTCCACCGCCGCGAGGTAGCGCTTTGCCTGCACGTGGAGCCGGACCGGCTCGACGACCTCCGGGCCGAAGAACTGCTCGAGGTGCACGGCGGCACGGAGCTCGTGCGCCCTCGGTCCGCCGTGGAGCAGCCAGCCGAGGTCGTGGAGGAGCGCGGCGACGATCACTTCGACGGCGTCCCCATCGTGCTCGGCGAGCGCCGCGGCCTGCAGAGAGTGCTCGAGCACCGTGACCGGCTCACCGAGGTAGGCGCGTCCACCCTCGTCGCGCAGGAGGTCCAGCAGCCCGTAAATGTCGACGGTCGTCTTCACGCCACCGACGATCGCGCGTACGGCGGAGAAGGGCAATGGTCGTGACCACATGCAACGTGGCCTTCCTGCGACGGATGCGAACGTTCGTGAAACGAATGTGTCACCGTCGCGTCGCGTAGGGCATCAAGGAATTCATGCGCTGATTACTCCGAGGTCGCGAAGGGGTCGCGGGCGTTTCACCTCCCCTCGTTACATTCCCGGCAGGTGCACCCGGGCAGCGGGCCCCTGCACCGAGAGGGAGAAGAACAGGATGCGAAAGGTCTTAATGGCGTTCGTCGCAGTGGCGAGCACCTTCGGGCTGGTCTGGGTCGTCACCGCTCCGAGCGGTGCGTCGACCACGTCGGCCAAGGTAACCAAGACAAAGTGGGCGACCGCCACCTCGGCGGCGGCCGGCGGCGGCATGAGTGCCCTCGTGAAGGCAGCCGAGAAGGAGGGCAAGCTGAACGTCATCACCTTGCCCCCGGACTGGGCGAACTACGGCACCATCATGAAGGAATTCACCGCCAAGTACCACATCAAGATCACAGACGCGAACCCGACAGGGTCGAGCGCCAACGAGATCACCGCCATCAACCAGCTGAGGGGCCAGTCACGGGCGCCGGACGTCGTCGACGTGGGCAACCAGTTCGCCGTCACAGGGGTGAAGACCCACCTGTGGGCGCCGTACAAGGTGGCCACGTGGAACACAATCCCCGCGTCGGCGAAGACAGCCAGGGGCTACTGGTACGACGACTACGGCGGCTACGTCGCCATCGGCTACACAGCCAAGAAGGTGAAGAACCCGCCGACCTCGTTCAAGGATCTCTTGAAGCCCACATACAAGAACGAAGTCGGGATCAACACAACACCGACCGAAGCGAGCGCCGCCTTCGCCGCCGTGCTCGCAGCGTCGCTCGCGAACGGGGGATCCCTTTCGAACATCGCCCCCGGGGTCGCGTTCTTCAAGAAGCTCGACCAGCTGGGCAACTTCGTCCCGACCAAGGCAGACCCCGCCACGGTCGAGAACGGCACGACCCCCATCGTGATCTGGTGGGACTACCTCCAAGCTTCGGAGATCGCGAAAGCGTTGCCGGACTGGAAGGTCGTCATCCCGACCGACGGGCACTACGCCGCCTTCTACACGCAGGCGATCAACAAGACAGCCCCGGACCCCGCGGCCGCGAGGCTGTGGGAGGAGTTCCTCTACTCCACGGTCGGACAGAACGACTTCCTCAAGGGGGAGGCCGAGCCGATCGAGATGAAGGCGCTGATCGCTCACCACACGATCACAGCGGCTGCCAAGAAGCGGCTGCCGCCGACACCTCCGGGCAACCTCCAGCTCGCGACCTCCGCGGAGCTGACCAAGGACGCCGCGGTCCTCGCCAAGACCTGGTCGCTCAAGGTCACGGGCTAGTTGGCGACGGCGGCGGAGCCTCGGCTCCGCGCCCCAGGCGTAGGGAGCTTGGCTTCTGGGAGTGAGGCCCCGCAGCCCGGGCGGCGACGCCCGTGGCTGCGGGGACTTCTCCCCCTCGCGCCCTTCGCGATCTACACGGCGCTGTTCCTCGGGGTACCCACCGTCGCGGTGGTCGTCGGAGCCTTCCAGACACCGAAAGGAGGCTTCACCCTCAAGAACATCACAGTCGCGACGCACCCCCCGTACTCCAATGGGTTCGTCACGAGCCTCGAGCTGGCGTTGGTGACGTCGATCGTCCCGGGGATCCTCGGCGTCTTCATCGCGTACGCGGTCCACACGTCGAGGCGAACCCTCCTCCGCCGGATCGTGTCCACTGCGTCCGGGGTCTTCGCAAACTTCGGTGGAGTGCAGCTCGCCTTTCTGTTCATCGCCACCCTTTCGACGACGGGAGTCGTGACCGTGTGGCTGCAAGACCTGGGCATTGCGTTGACAACCCGGTGGCTCTTCACGTTCAGAGGTGTCGCACTCGTCTACATGTACTTCCAGCTGCCGCTGATGGTGCTGATCGTCACGCCAGCCCTCAACGGGCTCAGGCCGGCCTGGCGGGAGGCGTCGGAGAACCTCGGCGCCAAGGGCTGGCAGTACTGGCGCTACGTCGGCGGTCCCGTGCTCGCTCCGACCGTCCTCGGATGCACGCTGCTGCTGTTCGGGTTCGGGCTCTCGGCCTATGCGACGGCTCGGGCGCTCACGGCGGGCACGATCCCGCTCACGCCCATCCAGATCGGTGACGTGATGAACGGCAACGTGATCGCCGGTCAGCAGAACGTGGGCATGGCGCTCGGGCTCGGGCTCATCGTCATCATCGCCGTCGTCCTTGTCCTCTACACGTTGCTGCAGCGAAGGGCGTCCCGATGGCTATCGCGATAGCCACAGCCATCGCGCAGGAGGCCGCGGCACCGTCCAACCGTCCTGGGAGACGGTTCTCCTTTCGGCGCCTCCGGTGGTGGCGCGGCGTCATCCTGG
>JASHYA010000156.1 GCA_030043315.1 Acidimicrobiales bacterium | reverse complement strand
TTTTGGCCCTCTACGTCCACCCCACCCAGGTGGACGGGAAGGTCGTCGACCTGTTGGACGTGGAGGAAGCAGCCCTTGCTCTCCTCACCCGCGACGACGTCTGTGGGGACCCGGCGTCCAACATCAGCAAGCAGCGAGGCTCACGGTGCGGGCAGCAGCATCACCCGCATGCGGTGGCGCGCCGCGACAAGAGGCTCAACCGGCCTCGCGGCGACGGAGTTGCTCGGGCGAACCCTGCACAACCCGTGCCTACGGCTCACACCACCCTCATTGCGGCGTGAGAGACAGCACGGGGGAGGCAGGAATCCCCGCCCTTCAGGGCGGGGAGGACGTCAAACCCGGGCCATGACGGCCGCGACGTACCCGCGGGAAGCAAGCACGCAGCTGCGCCACCTCGAACTGCGCGACGTCCGGCTGTTCGCGGAAGCCCGGCTCGACGTGGTGCCGGACGCGACCACGGTGCTGATCGGTCCGAACGGATCCGGAAAGACCACCCTTCTCGAAGCGATCGCCTACCTCGGGTCCCAGCGGTCGTTCCGCACGAGCGCGCGCGAGACGATGGTGCGGAGCGGACAGGATCGGGCGATCGTTCGCGCGGAGCTGGAGCGTGAGGTTCGTCCCGTGCTCGTCGAGAGCGAGCTGCCGGTGCGAGGTGGAGCGCGCACGCTCGTCAACCACCAGGTGGTGCACGGACGGGCCGAGCTCGCGGACGCGGTGCCGGTCACGGTCTTCTCCCCGGACGACCTCGGGTTGGTGCAAGGGCCACCCGTAAGGCGACGCACCTTGTTGGATGCCGCGCTGCGCCTGCTCGACCACCGCGCGGCGGCGGACCTCGACGCGATGGACCGGGTCCTGCACCAGCGTGCAGCGTTGCTTCGGCAGGCGGGTGGCCGGCTCACTCCGGAGGTCGCGTCGACTCTCGACGTCTGGGACGAGCGGCTCGTCAGGTACGGACAAGCTGTCTCTTATGCCAGGAGTGCGCTCGTTGCGGACGCCCGGTCCAGGGTGGAAGCCGACTACGCGGCGTTGGCCGGGGCGGATGGCGACGGGCCAGTCGTGACGATGTCCTATGTGGCCGGTTGGGAGGGGGAGCTGGGCGACGCACTCGCGGCGAGCCGACGAGACGACCTCCGCCGAGCTCTTTCGACCGTGGGACCCCAGCGCGACGAGGTGGTCCTGTCCATCCAGGGGCGAGAGGCCCGAACCCGGGCCTCTCAGGGCGAGCAGCGGAGCCTCGCGCTGGCGCTCCGGCTCGGGTTGCATCAGCTCGTGACGGAACGCCGGGGCGGTGCGCCGCTCTTGCTCCTCGACGACGTCTTCTCCGAGCTGGACCCGGATCGCGGCCGCGCGCTCGTGCGCCATCTCCCGCCGGGCCAGGCGCTGCTCACCACGGCGACGGTGCTTCCCGAGGGTATCGAGGTCGGTGCGGTCGTCGACGTCCGGACCGCGGGGTGCTCGGCGTGACACGACGCGGACACCGCTCACGCGACGGAGTCGACAAGGGGCCCCGGCCGGTGTCGGAGTCGCTGGACGACCTGGTGGGCGGGCTCACGCCGCCGCGGGCGTCCGGGAAGACGCCGAACGCCCGAGACGAAGGCGACCAGACGGCACCGCCAGACCCAGTGGCGCGCCGCATCTCGGCGTCCACGCTCGGCACGGTCTTCTCCAGGTGGGAGCAGCTCGTCGGGCCGGCTGTGGCGCGTCACGCGCGGCCGTTGCGACTCGAGGGCGGCACGCTGGTGGTGGCTGTCGACCAGCCGCCGTGGGCGACGCAGATGCGGGCTCTTGCACCCGGCGTCCTGGCACTCCTCACCCACGAGACGGGGGAACGGCTGGACCGGCTCGAGGTGGTGGTCCGGCCGGCGCGCTGAGGTGAGGACGGGAGCCGACGGGAGTCCGGAAACGGCGCAGAAACACCGTCATGTGCGACGGTTTCGGCGTGTGCGAGATCGCTCGCGGCCGCCGCCGAGGTGCTGGTCGCGGCCGGGCGTCGGGTAGACTGAAGTGTCCGCGAAAGGCATCGAGCGACCCTCGAATTCCGGGGTCGCGGCGGCGTGGACGTCGGGACGATCGGTTCGAAGGAGCGCGCCTGTGGGGCATGGCGAGGAGGCTGACAGTGGCCACTGACGGTGGCTCGTACACCGCGAGCGACATCACCGTCCTCGAAGGGCTCGAGCCCGTCCGCCTGCGCCCGGGGATGTACATCGGCTCGACCGGCCCCACGGGCCTCCACCACCTGGTGTGGGAGATCGTGGACAACGCCGTCGACGAGGCGATGGCTGGCTACTGCACACGGATCGACGTGACGCTCCTCCCGGACGGGGGTTGCCGGGTCCAGGACAACGGCAGGGGCATCCCGGTGGACCCCCATCCCCAGTACCCGGACCGGTCGGCGGCGGAGATCGTCTACACGACGTTGCACGCCGGCGGGAAGTTCGGAGGGGCGGGCTACAAGGTCTCCGGCGGCCTTCATGGCGTAGGGGCGTCCGTGGTGAACGCGCTCTCGTCCCGTCTCGTCCTCGAGATCGACCGGGACGGCAAGCACCACGTCATGGAGTTCGTGAACGGCGGCGAGATCAAGGTCCCCCTCGAGGTCACGGGCGACGCACCGAGAGGCCGGACCGGCACCACCGTCACGTTCTGGCCGGACCCCACGATCTTCGAAGAGGTCGATTTCCGCGCGCAGACCGTCACCGAGCGGCTCCAGGTGATGGCGTTCTTGAACCGCGGCCTCGAGATCCGCTTCTCGGACGAGCGGCCGGACGGCGAGAAGAAGGAGGTGTTCAAGTACAACGGCGGCATCGTCGACTACGTGAAGCACCTGAACGCGTCGAAGGAGTCGCTGTTCCGTAAGGTCGGCTCCTACCAGCAGTCCGAGGAGAACCAGGAGGTGGAGGTCGCGCTGCAGTGGAATACCGGGTTCAACGAGAGCATCTTCTCGTTCGCGAACGGCATCTCCACCATCGAGGGGGGGATGCACGAAGAGGGGTTCAAGAAGGCCCTCACGAACGTGGTGAACCGGTACGCGAGGTCGCGGAACCTCGTGAAGGAGAAGGAAGAGAACCTCGACGGGAAGGACATCCGTGAGGGTCTGACGGCGATCGTCTCGGTGAGGCTGAAGGACCCGCAGTTCGAGGGCCAGACGAAGGCGAAGCTCGGAAACGTCCCGATCCGCTCCCTCGTCGAGCGCGCGACCAACGAGAAGCTGGCCGAGTGGATGGAGGAGAACCCCACCGAGGCGAACCAGGTCGTGAAGAAGTCGCTCCTGGCCCAGCGGGCGCGCGTGGCGGCCCAGCAGGCGCGCGATCTTACGAGACGCAAGTCCGGCCTCGACGGCGCGGGGCTCCCCGGGAAGTTGATCGACTGCTCGTCGCGCGACCGTCGCGAATGCGAGCTGTTCATCGTGGAGGGGAACTCCGCCGGTAGCTCTGCCAAAGACGCACGGGACCCCCGCACCCAGGCGATCCTCCCGATCCGGGGGAAGATCCTGAACGTCGAGCGGGCGCGCATTGACAAGATGCTGAAGAACGCGGAGATCCAGGCGCTCATCGCGGCGATCGGCGCCGGGCTCGGCGAGGACTTCGACGTGACGAAGATCCGCTACAACAAGGTGATCGTGCTCGCTGACGCCGACGTCGACGGGAGCCACATCCGCACGTTGCTCCTCACCTTCTTCTTCCGGCAGATGAAGCCGCTGGTCGAGGGCGGATTCGTGTACGTGGCGCAGCCGCCGCTGTACTCGACTCTGGTGGGAAGGGAGAAGGTGTACCTGAAGGACGACGCGGCCAAGGACGCCTTCCTCGCCGAGCACCCGGACCACCGCCACGAATTCCAGCGGCTGAAGGGACTCGGCGAGATGAACTTCAACGAGCTGCGCGACACGACGATCGACCCGACCAAGCGCTCCCTGTTGCAGATCAGCGTGGAGCAGGCCGCCCTCGCCGACGACGTCTGCTCGGTGCTCATGGGTGACGACGTGGAGCTCCGGCGCCACTTCATCCAGACGAACGCCAAGGACGTCCGCTTCCTCGACATCTGAGGAGGCGCGCACGATGGCGAGACGACCGACCACCCGGGGATCCTCCACGAACGGGAGCGCAGGAGCGCCGCCCGACGGGGACGGGTCCGGCGACGGCGGGGTCTTCGGCTTCATCGAGCCGATCGAGATCCAAGAGGAAATGGAGCGTTCGTTCCTCGAGTACTCGATGTCGGTGATCGTCTCGCGTGCCCTGCCCGATGTGCGGGACGGGCTCAAGCCGGTCCACCGGCGGATCCTCTATTCGATGTTCGAGCAGAACCTCCGCCCCGACAGGCCTCGAGTGAAGTGCGCTGCGGTGGTCGGCGAGGTGATGGGTACCTTCCACCCCCACGGCGACGCGGCGATCTACGACGCGCTCGTCCGCATGGTGCAGGACTTCTCGATGCGCCACCCGCTGGTGGACGGGCAGGGGAGCTTCGGTGGCCCGGGCCCCGACGAGGGTCCCGCGGCTATGCGCTACACGGAGTGCCGGCTGCAGGCGCTCGCGCTCGACCTCCTGGCGGGGATCGACGAGGAGACGGTCGACTTCGAGCCGAACTACGACAACAGCACCCAGGAGCCCGCCGTCCTTCCGGCGCGCTTCCCGAACCTGCTCGTCAACGGTTCGCAGGGGATCGCGGTCGGGATGGCGACCAATGTCCCCCCGCACAACTTGGCGGAGGTCATCGACGCCGCCGCCCACCTCCTCGAGCATCCGGAGGCCACGTCCGACGAGCTGATGCAGTTCGTGAAGGGGCCGGACTTCCCGACCGGGGGGCAGATCCTCGGCCGGCAGGGGATCCTCGACGCGTACCGAACGGGCCGGGGGTCGGTCAAGATGCGCGCGGTCGCGGAGATCGAGGAGGGGCGCGACGCCACGCGCATCGTCGTGACGGAGCTCCCCTACCAGACCTCGGTCCCGGTCATCAGCCAGAAGATCGACGACCTTGTCCGCGCCGGTGAGGTCGACGGTATCGCCGAGGTGCTCGACTCCTCGGCCAACCGGCAGACGCGGCTCATCATCCGCCTGAAGCGCGACGCCAACGCGAACGTGGTGCTCAACCAGCTCTACAAGCACACGCCGCTCCAGACGAACTTCGCGGTCAACATGCTGGCGCTGGTCGACGGCGTCCCCCGCACGCTCAACCTCGCGCAGGTGCTTACCCACTATGTCGCGCACCAGGTTGAGGTCGTCCGGCGCCGCTCGGAATTTCGGCTGCGCAAGGCCGAAGCGCGAGCCCACATTGTCGAAGGGCTGCTGCGTGCCATCGACATGCTGGACGCGGTCATCGCGACGATCCGGGCGTCCGACGACCGGCCGGCTGCGAGGGCCGCCCTCATGGTGGAGCCCTTCTCGTTCAGCGAGGAGCAGGCGAACCACATCCTCGACATGACCCTCGGACGGCTCACGCGGCTGGGCCGTTCGGAGCTCGAAGAGGAGATGGCGCAGCTCCGCGAGACGATCGCCGAGCTTCAGGCGATCCTCGCGGACCCCGCCAAGCTCCGGGGGGTCATTGCGACGGAGATGACCGCGGTCCGAGATAGGTTCGCCGACCCCCGCCGTTCGGTGATCACCCATGACCCGGGCGAGCTGGGCGTGGAGGATCTCGTCGCCGACGAGGAGATCGTGGTCACGACGACCGCGGCGGGCTATATCAAGGCGGTCTCGGCGGACGCCTTCCGTACCCAGGGTCGGGGTGGACGCGGCGTGCAGGGGGCAAGGCTGAAGGAAGAGGACCTCGTCACGAACGTCGTGCACACGACGACCCTCTCTTATCTCCTGCTGTTCTCGAACCGCGGACGTGTCTACCGGCTCCGAGGCCACGAGATCCCGATGAAGGAGCGCACGGCACGCGGGACCGCCCTCGTGAACCTGTTGCCGCTCGAGACGGGGGAAACGGTCCAAGCGGTGGTCGAGACGCGTGACTTTCCGGCGGACCACTACCTCGTCTTCGCGACGGCTCGCGGGCAGGTGAAGAAGACCCCGTTCAGCGAGTACGACAAGTCGCGCCGGGAGGGGTTCATCGCGATCAACCTGCGCGACGGCGACGAGCTGGTCCGGGTCGTGACGACGGCCGGCTCGGACGAGCTGTTCGCGGTGACGACGACCGGCATGACGATCCGCTTCTCTGAGGACGACGTTCGCCCGATGGGCCGGGATGCTGCGGGCGTCCGCGGCATCCGGCTGCGCGAAGGTGACGAGCTGGTCTCGCTCGACGTCGCGAGGGACGACTCCGACATCCTCATGGTCACCGACGCCGGGTACGGCAAGCGGACGAAGGTGGACCGGTTCAATCGCCAGGTGCGGGGCGGCCAGGGCGTACGGGGCATCCGCCTCACCGCGAAGAGAGGCCGGGTGGTGGCCGCCTTCATGGTGGGGCTGGACGAGGAGATCCTCCTGGTCTCGACGGGAGGGGTCGTGATCCGCACCGCCGTTCGGGAGATCGCCTCACAAGGCCGCGACGCGACCGGAGTCCGCGTGATGAACCTGGACGACGGGCAAACGGTGGCGGCCGTCGCGAGGGTCTCGGGCAGCGAGTAGACAGGCCGCCCCGGCCCCGTGGGGCCTCGCGGGGCGTGCACCCGTCGTCCCTGGGTGCGCCGTGAGATGCCGCCGATAATGTGGGTGGTCGGGCGGCGTGTCCGGCAGGGGGGTTTCCCGGGAGTGCGGCCATGACGATCGAGATCTCGCTCGCGCTGGCGGCGAGCCTCTTCACGGCGACCGCCTCGATCGCGTTCCGGGTCGCCGCGGCACCGGCGCCGGGGGAGCTGCGCTTCAGCTGGAAGCTGTTCACCTTCCTCTTCCACCGTCGGCTGTGGTTCTTGGCGGTCCTGTGCATGGTCGCCGGATTCGTGTTCCAAGTGACCGCGCTCCACTTCGGCGAGCTCGCGGTGGTGCAGCCGGTCATCGCCTCGGAGCTCCTGCTGGTCTTCGGCTACCTCGCCTTGCGCGAACGCGCCCGTGTCCGTGGCCGCGACTGGCTGGCGGCCGCCGGCATGGCCGTGGCGCTCGGCGGCTTTCTGTACGTCGCGGACCCATCGGGAGGTTCGTCGGCGAACGCGGGACTGCCACAGTGGCTGGAGGCCGCGGGTGCGGTATCACTCGCCGCTGCGATCGCGATCGGCCTGTCGATGGTCCGCGGACGGCGGGGACGACCGCCCACTCCGGCGCGCAGAGCGGCGTTCCTCGCAATCGCGGCGGCGGTCACCTGGGGTTTCGTCGCTGCGGTGGTGAAGGAGCTGAGCGGTCACATCGCACAGGGGCCGGCAGCGGTATTCGGGAATTGGTCGCCGTACGCCCTGATCGTCTCCGGGGCGATCGGCATGTTCCTCGTGTCCAACGCCTTCCAGGCGGGCCCACTGGTCGCGTCGCAGCCGGGGCTCACGATCGTCGACCCGCTGGTCGCGAGCCTGCTCGGGATCACGCTCTTCGGTGAGCACATTCGTAGCGGAGCCGGGTACCTCTGTGGGGAAGCGCTGCTCCTCGCGCTGCTCGTCGGGAGCGTTCTCCTCCTCACCAGGAGCCCCATCGTCGAGGTCGACGATTCGCACGTACGCGCGCGACATCCGAGGGCCGCGTCGCTCGCGCGTGACGTCCGGGGGGAGGGCGGTGACGGTGATCTGTTGACCGAAGACACACGCGTACCGGCAACGCCAGGTGCGCGGGGAGGTCACGACGGTTGACCTGGGAAGACGAAATTTCGGCGAGTCCTTAGCCGGTCTTTCGCGAACTCTTAGGTAGGTCCGGTGTACTGGCACAGTACGGGGAGCCCGTAGCCTTCGAACGAGCCCCCAAGATCGCGACAGCGACCGAGGAGACACGATGAGCGACCGCCCTGCGGATGACAGCAGTCCCGAGAACGTTGGGTCGACCGGGGCCGCCGCGTCCCCCGACCCGACCACGCCGACCGAGTCGACCGGACCGACCGACCCGACCACGCCGACCGAGATGACGACGGGCCCCGACCCGATCGCGGCGTCCGACCCGACCGAAGAGGTTCCTCCTGCGCCTCGATCGGACGCTCCCTGGTGGCAGCAGCCGCATACGGGGCCGGCGGCGTGGGGGGGTTATGGGACGCCGGGTCCTGCCAGCCACTGGCCGAGCTCCGAACCGGCCGCGGGGGGCGCGCAGGGTGACGCCGGAGGTACGCAGGGCGGCTACCCGCAGAGCGGCTACCCGCAGGGTGGCTACGGCTCCTACGGGTACGGCCCGGGCGGGCCCGCCGGCCCATCCGGTCCAGGTGGGTGGCACGGAGGCCACTGGTCCGGCGGGCCGTGGGGGTGGGGCCCCTCGGGCGGCGGGTGGGGGCCCCAGCAACCGGCGACGTCCGGCGACCGGTCCCGGCGTAAGGGCTTGGCCGCCGCCCTCGGCGCCGGTCTCATGGTGCTCGCGCTGCTCATCGGTGTCGGGATCGGCTACGGCGTTTGGAGCAGCGGGAGCAACACCCCGGCGTCGAACCGCTCCCTCCTCCCGGGCGGTGCCACATCGAGGTCGACATTCACAACGACATCGTCGGCGACATCGTCGAGCGGCACATTGGGCACAAAGGTGTCGTCGGCCACCGGCGCGCCCTCGGACATCTCGACAATCAGGGCCAAGGTGGAGCCGGAGCTCGTGGACATCAACACGGTCCTCAAGTACGAGACAGAGGAGGCGGCCGGCACCGGCATGGTCCTCACGTCCACAGGCAAGGTCCTCACGAACAACCACGTGATCGAGGGGGCGACCACGATCTCGGTCACCGACCTCGGTAACAAGAAGACCTACTCGGCGAGCGTGCTCGGCTACACGCGCACAGACGACATCGCGGTCATCCAGCTGAAGGGGGCCTCTGGCCTCAAGACGGTGCACCTCGGCAACTCCTCGTCGGTCAAGGTGGGTGAGGCGATCGTCGGGATCGGGAACGCAGGCGGCACCGGCGGGGAGCCGAGCGCCGCGGGCGGCTCGGTCACCGACCTCGACCAGTCGATCACAGCGAGCGACGAGGGGTCGCTCGGCACCACCACCGAGCACCTCAAGGGGCTCATCGAGAGCAACGCGGACATCATCCCCGGCGACTCGGGCGGACCCCTCGTGACCACCTCGGGCGCAGTCGTCGGGATGGACACCGCAGCGTCGGAGCAGGAGGGCTACAGCTTCCAGGGCGCGTCCACAGGCCAGGGCTACTCGATCCCGATCAACGAGGCCATCTCGACGGCACACCGGATCATCGCGGGGAAGGCCTCCACATCGGTGCACATCGGCGGGACGGCGTTCCTGGGCGTCTACGTGGGTTCGAAAGAGACACGGTCCAACAACTTCGGCTTCGGTAACACAACGACACTCACAGCCACGACAGTGCCCACGACGACGACGAGCGGCGCGGTCGTCGAAGGGGTGATCTCGGGCACGCCGGCGGAGGGCTCAGGGCTCACGCAGACAGACGTCATCACGAGCATCGGCACAACGGCCGTCACGAGCCCGAGCGGGCTCATGAAGATCATGCTCGGGTACCACCCAGGCGACTCGGTGAAGGTCGTCTGGAGGACGACCTCCGGCCAGACCGAGACAGCGACGATCACGCTGGCGACAGGTCCGCCGGACTGATCGCATCCGGCAGGTGGCGCCGCATCGTCTACCGACGCGTCGCAGACCATCGGGGTGGTTCACCATCAGTGGCGGGGCCGGCCGTTTCAAGGCCGGCCCCGCCGCTTGCGGTACTCCTCTGCCGCCGCGCGGAGCTTGCCGTGGGTGCCGGCGAAGACCTCGCGCGGCGGCAGCCAGCGCTTCGCCATCTTGGCGACGGACGTGTAGTTCACGTCGACGACGTTGGCGAGTGGCGCCTCCACCGCCTGACTGACCAGCTGGTAGGCGTCGAGCACGTCGAGCCCGAAGTCGGCATGCAGCCAGGAGACCATGTCGGATTGCGCGATCCGGAAGGCGTCCTCGAGTGGCCGGGCGGACCCGGTCGACATGATGTGGGTGTCGCTCTCGATGCGCGGCCAGGGGCATGGCGCCCCCTTCACGAGGTCGAGCACGACCACGGTGTCCATCGCGCACTCGACCGCGACCCCGCAGGTCTCGCCCTCGCCCTGGCGCGCATGGCCGTCGCCCAGGGATACGAGCGCGCCAGGGACGTTCACCCCGAGGTAGCAGGTGACACCGGTGCGCAGCTCGGGGGTGTCCATGTTGCCCCCGAAGGCGTCCGGCACGAGCGAGCTGCGGACCTCGAGGTTGGCAGGGGCGACGCCCAGGGTCCCGTGCATCGGGTCCATCGGGAGGTCGACTGCCCACCCGCCGTCCCGGGCGCGGAATCGGCAGGTGCGCGTGGCGCGGTCGAGCTGCCACACCCACACCACCTCGGGTAGCGGCTCGTGGAGCATCGCGGTGATGTGCGTTGCGGTCAGCGCGCCGAACAGCGGCACCGTGGTAGAGACCGCCCAGTCGCGCGAGGGCTCGATCGAGACGAAGTGCACGGCGAGGGTGTCGCCCGGCTCCGCGCCCTCGACCTGGAAGGGCCCGGTCTGCGGGTTCACGAAGGGGAACTCACAGACCCGGCTCACGAGGTCCGTCTCGGCGCGCACCTTGCCCGCGAACGCGTCCTCGGTCCACAGCTCGAGCACGGTGCCCGGTGCGACCGTGCGCACCGGTGGCACGCCGCCGAACGTCCACGCGAGCTCGCGTGCGTCCGGACGGTACTCGACGACATCGAAGTCGACCATGCCGCACTATGGCATAGGCGGGTACGGTGATCCCTCGGTCGCGGTGGGTCAGTCGTACTCGTCGGAATAGGACCACGCAGGGCTGATCGGCGCACCTTCGTCGAACCGGCTCGGTCGGAATGGCCGGAGATCGACGCTCAGGCTCTTGCCGTGCACGACCAGCTCGGCGAGGGCCTCGCCCACGGCGGGGGAGATCTTGAAGCCGGTGCCGGAGAACCCGACCGCGAGCACCAGCCCCTCGAGACCGTCGACAGCCCCGAGGAGCGGGCGACCGTCCGGCGTCATGTCGTAGACGCCGGAGAGGCCCCGACCGATCCCCGCGTGCTCCAGGGCGGGTATCCGACGAGCTGCCGCCCCGACGACTTCGGCCAGCTGCTCGGGCCCCGGGGTTGCCAGTGCGTCTTCGGGTGCCGCCGGGCGCTCCCCCGTGAGGGTGCCGATGAGCGTGGTGTTGCCGGTGCCCTCCGGGCGGAAGTAGGTGGAGGTGGTCGAGTCGATGCAGGCCAGGGGCGCGCCTCCGCCGGGTACGTGGCGGACCACTGCGACGTGGTGCAGCTCGGCCTCGATGGGCAGCGAGACACCGTGTCGTGCCAGCAGTGGGGGGGACCAAGGGCCGGTTGCGAGGACGACCGTATCCGCCTCCACCCGGCCGCTGTCGGTGAGCACGCCCTCCACCCTTCCCCGCCGTACGAGCAGGTCCCGCACCTCGGTGCCTGCTGTGAACCGCGCGCCGGCTTCACGCGCAGCGGCCAAGAAGTCACCGGCGACGACGGCGCCGTCCCCGAAGCCGCCGTCGGGCTCGTAGGCGGCCACGGCCACGTCGTCGGTGCGCATGCCGGGAGCCAGGCTCCTCAGCTCGTCTCCGGTCACGAGCCGGACGTCGGCACCGACGTCCCGTTGCATGGCGACGTTGTGGCGCAATCGTTCCACGTCGCCCGTGCGGACGAGGCGGACGAAGCCCGTGCGCGTGACGCACGGCGGCTTCCCGGTCAGCTCCGGCCAGCACGCGAACATCCGGTCGCTGCGGACGGCCAACTCGACCTCTGGTCGGAACGTGTAGTGCATGCGCACGAGAGCCGACGAGCGGCTGCTCATGCCGGATGCCGGTCCGCCGCGGTCGACCACGAGGACCTCGCGCACGCCGAGCCGGGTGAGGTGGAAGGCCGCCGACGAGCCGGTGACACCCGCACCCACGACCACCGCGCCCACGTTCATGGCACCCCCCCTCAGCACCGGGGCCAGATGGGCGAGAAGTCCCGTCCCACAGGCGATGACGGCACCGAGCGGCGGTGGGCCTCCTTGTAGCGCTCGAGCTTGTCCCGATCGAGGGTGATCCCGATCCCGGGACTGGTCGGGAGGGAGAGCTTGCCGTCGACGTATGGCAGGGCATCGCAGCCGTCGATCACGTCGTCGGCGAGGAACGAGGCGTACGACTGGCTGGCGAAGAGGAAGTTGGCGCTGCTCGCGATCACGTGCGCGCCGGCGTACATGGCGATGCCCAGCTCTCCGAGGCTGTGCTTGAGCACCGGGAGCCCCGCAACCTCGCACAAGTCGGCGCCGCGCTTCAGATTGGCGAGGCCTCCGTCCATCTGGTTGTCCACGGAGACGACGTCGGCCGCGCCGGCCTTGATCACCTCGAGCTGCATCGGTCTCGTCCACGACGACTCGTTGGCGAGGAGCGGCATGGGGAGGCGACGGCGTAGGTAGGCCATCTCCGACAGGTTCGTTCCGAGCACCGGCTGCTCGGCCAGCTCGATGTCGTACTCCGCCAGCCGTCCGAGCGCGCCGAGCGCGCCGGCCGTCGACCATGCCTCGTTGGCGTCGACCCGGATGCGCGGCCCGTCGCCCAACGCACTGCGGACCGAGGCCACGCGGGCGAGGTCGATGGACATGTCGGGCGAACCGACCTTGATGTAGAAGGTGCCGAACCCTCGCCCGAGCCCCGCCTTGGCGTCTTCCGCCATCGCACCGGGCTCCCCCTGGCTGAGGTAGTAGAAGTACTCGACCTGCTCGCGCACGGGCCCACCGAACAGGGTGACCAAGGGCTGACCGCAGACCTTGCCGACGATGTCCCAGCAGGCCATCTCGATCGCACCGATCCCGGGGTTGCTCGCCTTCATGTGGTGCCAGGCCCCCAGGATGGAGAGCTTCTTCGAGATCCGTTCGATCGCCAGCGGGTTCTCCCCCACCACGAGAGGCGTCGAGGTGACGATGGCCTGTTCGACGACGCCGATGCTCGGGTAGCCGGCGGCCTCGCCCAGGCCGACGATCCCCTCGTCGGTGAGCATCTCGATGACCACCGTCTCGAGATGGGACCGCCGCCCGAAGGCCCAGACCTCCTCGGTCCGGAACGGGACGGCGACGGTGTGGAAGACGACGTCGGTGATGCGCACGCAGGGATCCTCGCTGTCAGGGTGTCAGAGGACCTGCGAGAGGAACTCGCGCGTCCGCGGATGGGTTGGCTGGTCGATCATCTGATCGGGGGCACCCGACTCCACGATGAGCCCCTCGTGCATGACGGCGATGCAGTCGGCCGCCTCGCGGGCAAAGCCGACCTCATGGGTGACGACGATCATCGAGATGCCGTCGGTTGCCAGTTCCCGGATGACGTCCAGGACCTCCTTGACGAGCTCGGGGTCGAGGGCGGAGGTCGGCTCGTCGAAGAGGATGAGCTTGGGTGTCATCGCCAGTGCCCGGGCGATGGCCACCCGTTGCTGTTGCCCGCCCGACAACTGGCTTGGATACGCGGCAGCCTTGTCAGCCAGGCCGACGCGGGCGATGAGCTGGTTGGCCCGCTCCCTGGCTTTTGCGACGTCGACGCGCTTCACTTTGATCGGAGCGTAGGAGACGTTCTCGAGCACCGTCATGTGCTTGAAGAGGTTGAAGTGCTGGAACACCATGCCGACCTCGGCGCGCCGCTTGCACACCTCGCGCTCGGGGAGCTCGAACAGCTTGTGGCCCTCGGGTCGGTAGCCGATGAGCTTCCCGTCGATCCAGATCCTCCCCGCGTCTACGCGCTCGAGGTGATTGATGCAACGCAGAAGGGTCGATTTTCCGGATCCCGACGCGCCCATGATGCACAGCACCTGGTGCGGCCGGAGGTCGAAGCTGACACCGCGCAGCACCGACGTCGCCCCGTAGGACTTCCATACGCGCACTGCCTGGACGATCGGCCGCGCGTTGGCAGGATCGGCGTTCCCGGCGGCTTGGATCATCGTCCGCGTCGCCCGCTGTTCCCGAGTGTGAGGAGTTCCTGCGCGTCGACGTGAAAACGCAAGGCCGCCCGGAGGTAGCTGCGAGCGCGTTTTCGCCTGCCCCCCCCGGGGGTGCCGACGCTCCTGCCGAAGTAGCTCTCGATCCGCATCTGCCCGACGGTGAGCACCGTCGTGACGATGAGATACCAGAGACTGGCCACGATCAACAGCGGAATCGTCTGGAACGTCCGTTCGTAGACGATCTGGGCCGAGAACAGCAGTTCGGACAAGGAGAGCGCGCTCGCCAGCGAAGTGGTCTTCAGCATCCCGATGGTCTCGTTACCGGTCGGCGGGATGATCACCCTCATCGCCTGCGGGAGGACGATCCCCTTCATCGTCTTGAGTCGGGACAGACCCAGCGCCGAGGCAGCGTCGATCTGACCCCGCTCCACCGAGAGGATGCCGGCGCGGACGATCTCGGCCATATAGGCGCCCTCATTGAGCCCGAGACCGAGCAGCGCGGCGATGAGGGGGGTGACGATCGAGTTGGTCGACCCGCCGACGAACGCGGGACCGAACGGCACGCCGATCGAGACGCGGGGGTAGAGCGCCGCGATGTTGTACCAGAAGAAGAGCTGCACGAGCACCGGGGTGCCCCGGAAGAACCAGATGTACAGGGCGCTCCCCTTGGAGAGGATCGGGTTCGGGGATAGTCGCATGACGGCGACGGTCACGCCGACGACGATCCCGATCAGCATCGAAAGGACGGTGAGCTCGAGCGTGAGCCTGAGCCCACTGAGGATGAGATCGGAGCCGAAGTACTGCCCGACGACGCCCCACTGGTACCGCGGGTCGGTGACCAGCGAGTGCACGAGCATCGCGAACAGCACGGTGATCACCACGGCACCGACCCACCGTCCTGGATGGCGGACAGGGATGATCTCGTCGTGCGCCGGCGCCCCGTCGGCTTCTGCCCCGGTCCTCTCGCTCGTCGGCGGTGCGAGCGTCAACGATCTCCCTTCTGCCGAGAAGCCACGTCCGTCGGGCTCCTCGGCCAGATTGCTGCTCGCCGGCTCGGTCCTGTGTCGACCGTATTGATGCCTATGTTGTTGTTGTGACGCCGTGATTGATTTGGACGGTTCGGACTTCGTCCTGCTTCACGCCCCACTTGGCGAAGATCTTCTCGTAGGTCCCGTCGGCGATCAGGATCTTGACCGCCGCCTCGATCGGCGCGAGGAGCTTGGAGCCCTTCGCCAGAGCGATGCCATAGGGGCCGGTGAGCCCCTTGATCGCGGGGTCGTGCACGATGAGGAGCCGGTACTGGCCGGGGTTCTCCTTCAGCACCCAGTCGGCCGTTGCGAGGTCCGCGAACAACACCGGTGCGCGACCACTGTGCACGGCCAACACCGCGGTGTTCTCGCTCGGGTACGTGAGGGCGGTCACCGCCTTCTTGTGCTCGCTGGTGCAGATCTTGCTCTGCTTGCCCAACTGGATCGACTCGCTCGTCCCCGATTGGGCGGCGATGGTCTCGCCGCAGACCTGCGAGAGGTCGTCCGCCTTGAACGAGCTCGTCTTGGGCGTCAAGAACGCCTCGCCGAACGTCGCGTAGTCGACGAAGTTGACCACCTTCTCCCGGAATTTGAAGACCCCGATTGCCGACATGCCCACGTCGTAGTGGCCGTCCTTGATCTCGGTCGGGATGTCGTCATATGTGACGTTGTGGAACTCGAACTTGAGACCGAGCACCTTGCCGATGGCGTGCCCGAGGTCCGGGTCGACGCCGACGATTGTCTTGTTGTTCGACGCGTAGAGCTCGTAGGGAGGATAGGACGCTGTCGTCGCCACCGTGACGACGCCGCTCTTGCGGATTGCCGCCGGGACGAGTGCCCGCGCCTTCTTCCAGGCGGAAGGCGTTCCTCCTGAGTGAGGCGAGGCGCCGGCCAGGCCGCTCACCGCGAACGTCGAGGTCGTCGCCGCAAGGCACGCCAATAGGCACCACACAGAGAAATTCCGGAGCCTCACGCAGCACCCCCCAATAGGTCCGGCCGTTCCCATATACGGACGCCGTTACAAAATGAACGGGCTCCATGATGACAGTGGCTCTGGGGAGGGTCAACCCGGGCATCCGGCGAGGACGTACCCCCGGGGGCGGATTGTGAGGGGGAAGCACCCCGAGTAGCTTGAAAGGGGTTCGTATATAGGAACAGCTGGGGTCTTCCACGCCGCCGTGCGTCGCCGTGAGACGACGCGTCACCCATGGCCGGCCGACCCGACCCGGCGAGGCGTGATGGCGTGCAAGGGGTGCACATGGGCACGGCGGTCCCGAGGGCGGTGCGAGTGCTCGAGCTCCTCGCAGGTTCCGAGAGGCCCATGCCGCTCAGCGGCATCACCGCGGCGCTGGGTGCGCCGAAGAGCTCTGTGCACGCGGTGCTCCAGGACCTGATCTCGGAAGGGTTCGTCGAGCCGGCCGAGCCGGGGACCTACAAGATCGGTGTGAAAGCGTTCGAGGTCGGATCCGCACTGCTGCACCGCGCCAATCCGATGAGCGAGATCGCTCCGGTACTTCGGGATCTGACGCGCCGGCTCCAAGCCACGTCTCACTTCGCGGTCCTCGCCGGCACCGACGTCATCTACCTCTGGAAGGAGGACCCCCCTCTCCTCGGCGTGCAGCTGGTGACCGCGGTCGGGGTGAGGCTCCCCGCGCAATGGACCTCGGTCGGCAAGGCATGCCTCGCGTGGCTCGATTCCGAAGAGGTCGCACCTCACCTGGACCCGGAGCAGCCGAGCAGTGACGGTCGTCGGCGGACTCGTGACGAGCTCGCCGCGGAGTTGGCCGAGATCCGGTCCCGCGGGTACGCGGTAGACGAGGGCGACACGGTGTCCGGTATCGAGTGCGTCGCTGCCCCGGTCTTCGACCTGCACTCCTGCTGCGGGGCGGTGGGCGTGAGCTTCCTCATGGACGCGAGGACCTCGCCGGTCGAAGTGGCAGCCGAGGTGGTGGCTGCGGCCGGTCGGGCTACGGCCAGGCTCGGGGGACTGTCGCCGGTGAGCAAGGTGTCCCCCGCGGTGGCGCATTAGCCGCGAACCCCAAGCGGCGGAGTGATGAGCTGAGGAGGTGACGGTGGTCGAGGACGCACGTGGTCGCCGACGGCCCGAGGCCGTTCGCGCGCCGAGGGGGTCGAGGATCACGTGCAAGGGATGGCCGCAGGAAGCCGCGCTCCGCATGCTCCGCAACAACCTCGACCCCGAGGTCGCCGAGCACCCCGAGGAGCTGGTCGTCTACGGCGGATCGGGGAAGGCAGCGCGCGACTGGCCCTCGTTCCACGCGATCGAGCGGGCCCTCGGCGCGCTCGAGAAAGACGAGACGCTCCTCGTCCAGTCGGGACGGCCGGTCGGTGTGGTCACCACGCACGAGTGGGCGCCCCGGGTTCTGATCGCCAATTCGAACCTGGTTCCCGACTGGGCGACGTGGGAGGAGTTTCGCCGGCTCGAGGCCCTCGGCCTCACCATGTACGGCCAGATGACGGCCGGGTCGTGGATCTACATCGGCACCCAGGGCATCTTGCAGGGGACCTACGAGACCTTCGCTGCGGTGGCGGAGAAGCGCTTCGGCGGGACGCTGGCGGGCACGGTCACGGTCACCTCGGGTGCCGGGGGGATGGGTGGCGCCCAGCCGCTCGCTGTCACCATCAACGGTGGGGCGGTGATCTGTTGCGACGTCGACCCGACCAGGATCGAGCGACGCTTGTCGACGGGCTACCTCGACACGCTCGCGCACAGCCTCGATGAGGCGGTCGAACTGGCGGAGCACGCCCGCCGTGACGCAAGGGCCCTGTCGGTCGGACTTGTCGGCAACGGCGCCGAGGTGCTCCCCGAACTTGTCCGCCGTGACGTGCCGGTCGATATCGCGACGGATCAGACCCCCGCGCACGACCCGCTCAGCTACGTCCCGCCGGGCCTTTCGCTCGAGGAAGCGGGGCGCCTGCGCAACGACGACCCGGACGGGTACCTGCGCAGGGCCCGGGCCGCGATGGCCGTCCACTGCGAGGCGCTCGTCACGCTCATGGACAGGGGAGCGGAGGTCTTCGACTACGGCAACAGCCTCAGGGCCGAGGCCCGACTCGGCGGGTTCGATCGCGCGTTCGACTACCCCGGCTTCGTGCCGGCCTACATCCGACCGCTGTTCTGCGAGGGGAAGGGGCCGTTCCGGTGGGTGGCGCTCTCCGGGGACCCCAAGGACATCGCGGCCACCGACGCGGCAGTGACGGAGCTCTTCTCCGACAACGACAGGCTCGTGCGCTGGATCCGCGTCGCAGGCGAGCGGGTCCACTTCCAGGGGCTGCCGGCGCGGATCTGCTGGCTCGGCCTGGGCGAGCGTGACCGTGCCGGGGGGCGGTTCAACGAGATGGTCGCCTCCGGCGAGGTCTCCGCGCCGATCGTGATCGGGCGCGACCACCTGGACTGCGGCTCGGTCGCCTCCCCGTACCGCGAGACCGAGGCGATGCGAGACGGCTCCGACGCGATTGCGGACTGGCCGCTTCTGAACGCGCTGGTCTCCACTGCCAGTGGCGCCTCTTGGGTGTCGATCCATCACGGCGGCGGCGTGGGTATCGGACGGTCGATCCACGCGGGACAGGTGTGTCTTGCCGACGGCTCGGACCTCGCGGCGGCAAAGCTCCAACGGGTGCTGACGAACGATCCGACGATGGGAGTTCTGCGTCACGTGGACGCGGGGTACCCCGAAGCTGGGACGGTCGCCGACGTGCACCACGTCCGGATACCCATGACGTCCGGCGAGCCGGCGTGACGGAGCGCCGCTCGCACATCGCCGACGTTCGCGCGGCCCGCCGCACCCGCGCGACAGACCCGGTGGGCAGAGTGCGATGACCACCGTCTCGGTCTCGAGCTCGGGCGTCACGGCGACAGACGTCGTGGCGGTTGCGCGCGAAGACGCGCCGGTCCGCCTCACGACGGACGCGCTCGCCGCGATGGCGACGTCGCGCGCGGCCGTGGAACGGCTGGCTGCGGCCACGGAGCCCGCGTACGGCATCTCGACCGGCTTCGGAGCGCTCGCCACCCGCCACATCCCGCCCGAGCTCCGCGACGACCTCCAGGTGAGCCTCATCCGATCGCACGCGGCAGGCATGGGCCCGCCGGTGGAGCGCGAAGTGGTGCGGGCGCTCATGTTCCTCCGCCTGAAGACCCTGGCGTCGGGACGGACGGGGGCCCG
The DNA here is from genome assembly GCA_030043315.1 of Acidimicrobiales bacterium. Taxonomy (GTDB): domain Bacteria; phylum Actinomycetota; class Acidimicrobiia; order Acidimicrobiales; family RAAP-2; genus JAJYVT01. Next base: position 19,752 of record JASHYA010000156.1, on the reverse strand, counting down.
CCCGCTGGTCGCCGAGGCGTTCGTCCGGATGCTGAACGCCGGGATCACCCCGCTCGTGCCCGAGCAGGGCTCTCTCGGCTGCAGCGGCGACCTCGCCCCCCTCGCGCACTGCGCGCTCGTGGCGATGGGGGAGGGAGAGGTCCTCGGCGAGGACGGCGGCGCCAGGGTCCCTGGCGCCGAGGCCCTCGCGGCTGTCGGCCTCGCGCCGGTGCGCCTCGCGGCGAAAGAGGGGCTCGCGCTCATCAACGGCACCGACGGCATGCTCGGGATGCTCGTGCTGGCGATCTCGGATCTCGAGCTCCTCTGCGCGACCGCGGACGTGACGGCGGCGATGAGCGTCGAGGCCCTGCTCGGGACCGATCAGGCGTTCCGCCCGGAGCTGCACGCGCCGCTCCGCCCCCACCCGGGCCAGGCGGTGAGCGCGGACAACATGATGAGGGTGATGGCAGGCTCTGCGATCGTCGCCTCGCACCGGACTGGCGATCCGCGTGTCCAGGACCCCTACTCGTGCCGGTGCGCGCCACAGGTTGCCGGTGCCGTGCGGGACACCATCTCGCACGCGGCGGCGGTCGCCCAGCGCGAGCTTGCCGCGACGATCGACAACCCGGTCGTCCTCGAGAGCGGAGAGGTGACCTCCAACGGGAACTTCCACGGTGCGCCGCTCGGCTACGTACTGGACTTCCTCGCCATCGCCACCGCCGACCTCGGCTCCATCTCGGAGCGCCGGACCGACCGGCTGCTCGACCGGACGCGGTCCCACGGCCTCCCGCCGTTTCTGGCTCGGGACCCCGGGGTTGACTCGGGGCTGATGATGGCCCAGTACACCCAGGCGGCGATGGTCTCGGAGAACAAGCGGCTGGCGGCACCCGCGAGCGTCGATTCGATCCCGAGCTCGGCGATGCAGGAGGACCACGTCTCGATGGGTTGGAGCGCGGGGCGCAAGCTTCGGCGCGCGGTCGACAACCTCCGGCGGATCCTCGCCGTCGAGCTGGTGACGGCCGCGCGCGGGCTCGAGCTGCGTGCGCCGCTCGCGTTCGCGCCAGCGTCGGGGGCGGTGGTGGCCGCCCTGCGCGAACGGGTACCTGGACCGGGGCCGGACCGGTTCACCTCTCCGGAGCTGGCCGCCGCCGAGGCGTTCGTCGCGACCGGGGCGGTCGTCGAGGCGGCCGCGGCGGTCGCCGGACCCATCAGGTGACCGACCCCGGATGACCACCCCCAGATGACCGACCTCCTCTCGGGCTTCCGGGCCATGTGGACGGAGCTCGCCCCGATCGGGCGTCGGCCTGATGGCGGTTACGACCGCTTCGCGTGGACCGGCGCGGATCTGGAGCTTCGGGCGTGGTTCCGTCGCACGGCGACCGCGCGCGACCTGGTGGTCGAGCAGGACCGGAACGGGAACCTCTGGGCGTGGTGGGGACACGACCCCGCCGGGGGCGCACCTCCGGCTGGCGCGCTGGCGACGGGGAGCCACCTCGACAGCGTGCCGGGGGGCGGCGCTTACGACGGGCCCCTCGGGGTGGTCGCCGCCTTTCTCGCCCTGGACGAGCTGCGGGCTGGGGGTGCCGCGCCGAGCAGACCGGTCGCGGTCGTGGGCTTCACCGAAGAAGAGGGAGCGCGCTTCGGCGTGGCGTGTCTCGGGAGCAAGCTCTCGGTGGGCGCGCTCGACCCTGGGCGCGCGTGCGCCCTCCTGGACGCGACGGGAACGTCGCTCGCCGACGCCATGCACGGCGCGGGCAACGATCCCGGCGCGCTCGGTCGGGACGAGGAGCGGATGGGAGGACTCGCGGCGTTTGTCGAGCTCCACGTGGAGCAGGGCCGCTTCCTCTCGGACGCGGGAGCGGCCGTCGGGATCGCCACCGAGATCTGGCCGCACGGCCGGTGGCGGATCTGCCTCGAAGGTGAGGCCAACCACGCGGGCACCGCGCGATTGGAGGACCGCAGGGACCCGATGTTGCCGTTCGCGGCGGCGGTCGCCACGGCGCGCACCGCGGCGGCGGGCCGCGGCGGGCTCGCGACCGTCGGTCGTGTCGCAGTGAGACCGAACGCGACGAACGCCGTCGCTGCGTCGGTGGAGGCGTGGCTCGACGCGCGTGCGCCCGCCGAGGTGACGCTCGAAGAGATCGTCGGCGAGGTGCGCGCGGAAGGGGAGCGATCCGCGGCCGAGCACGGCGTCTCGTGCCGCGTGGTCGAGGAGTCGCGATCCGCGGCGGTCGCGTTCGACGAGGAGCTGCGTGCACGCGTCGCCCGCGCGCTCGGGGACGCTGCTCCCGAGATGCCGACCGGCGCGGGCCACGATGCGGGAGTACTTGCCCAAGTGGTCCCGACCTCGATGCTGTTCGTGCGGAACCCGACGGGGGTGAGCCACAGCCCCGATGAGCACGCGTCCGACGAGGACTGTGTCGACGGTGTCCGGGCGCTCTCCCGCGTGCTGGAGGAGCTCGTGTGGCAGTGAGGCGGTACCACTGCGACTTCGCGTACCTGGGGGGGAACGAGGCCGTGGCGGACGTGGCGATCACCGTCGACGGTGAGTCCATCTCGGCCGTGGAACGTGGGGTTGTCCCCGCGTCGGGCGACGCCCGGCTCGCGGGGCTCACCCTGCCCGGGTTCGCCAACGCGCACAGTCATGCGTTCCACCGCGTGTTGCGCGGGCGCGTCGAACGGCCGGGAGACTTCTGGAGCTGGCGCGACGAGATGTACGCGGTCGCGGCCGTCCTGGACCCCGACCTGTACCGGCGGCTCGCGCGTGCCGTGTACGCCGAGATGGTGCTGGCCGGCTACTGCGCGGTCGGCGAGTTCCACTACCTCCACCATGCGGCCGGCGGCCGGCGGTACGCCGACCCGAACGAGATGGGTCTCGCGCTTTTCGACGCCGCCCGCGACGCGGGGATCCGCCTCACCCTCGTCGACACCTGCTATCTGGAGCGGGCGCCGGGGGAACCGGCGGAAGGGGTCCAGGAGCGGTTCTCCGACGGGGACGTGGCGACCTGGGCGTCCCGGGTCGAGGCCCTCACCGGGTCGCCGCCCCGGGGCGGGGCCAGGGTCGGCGCAGCGGCCCACTCGCTGCGCGCGGTCCCGCCCAGTGCTGCGGGTGAGGTTGCGGCCTGGGCCGGGGCCCACCACGTTCCGTTCCACGTCCACGTCTCCGAGCAGCCCGGGGAGAACGACGCAGTCGTCGCCGCCTACGACGCGCCACCGGTCGCCCTCCTCGCTGCAGGCGGTGCGCTCGGGCCCGCTACGACCGCGGTCCACGCGACCCACCTCGGCCCCGAGGGTGCGAGGACGCTGGGTGCGAGCGGGACGACGGTGTGCATGTGCCCGACCACCGAGCGTGCGCTCGCCGATGGGATCGGCCCCGCCTACACCCTCGCCGAGGAGGGGTCCCCGATCGCCCTCGGCACCGACAGCCATGCGGTGGTGGATCCGTTCGAAGAGGCGCGTGCACTCGAGCTCGACGAGCGGTTGGCGTCCGGGCTCCGGGGCCGGTTCAGCGCTGCGGCGCTCCTGAACGCGGCGACGGCCGCGGGCCACCGGGCGATCGGCTGGCCGGAGGCGGGACGGCTCGAGTCCGGGGCGCCCGCGGACCTGGTCACCGTGGCGCTCTCGTCGGTGCGGCTCGCCGGCGCAGCGCGCGGCACGCTGCTCGAGCACGTCGTGTTCGCGGCGGGGGCGCCCGACGTCACCGATGTGGTGGTCTCGGGACGCCACGTCGTCGCCGAGGGACGCCACCTGCTGATCGAGGACGTGGCGAGCGATCTTGGCCGCGTCATCGACGACGTGGTCCGCGCGGCGGGCAACGGCTGAGGCACGGGCCACGTGGGATCGGTGCTCTTCCGCCGTATCGGAGAGCTCGTGACGAACGATCCGGCCGCGGGCGAAGGCCCGCTCGGGGTCCTCCACGACGCCGCGCTCTTCGTCGAGACAGGGCGTGTCGCGTGGACCGGCCCGGACGACGCCGCGCCGCAAGGTGCGGGGGACGAGGTCGTCGACATTGCCGGCGCCGCGATCGTCCCGGGCTTCGTCGACAGCCACACGCACATGGTCTTCGCCGGCGACCGGGCCACTGAGTTCGCCGCACGGATGGCCGGACGCCCTTACGCGGCGGGCGGCATCGAGACGACGGTGGCCGCGACCAGGGTGGCGAGCGATTCCGAACTCTCAGGGACGCTCGCGCGGCTGACGGCGGAGGCCTTGCGCGCCGGCACCACGACCTTCGAGTGCAAGTCCGGCTACGGGCTCGCCGTCGAGCACGAGGCGAGGTGCCTCCGGCTCGCGCGCGCGGTCACCGAGGAGACGACCTTCCTCGGAGCGCACGTCGTGCCGGGCGAGTTCGCCGGACGCGCCGACGACTACGTGGCGCTGGTCGCCGGTGCGATGCTCGACGCGTGCGCCCGTTTCGCGCGATGGGTGGACGTCTTCTGCGACGAGGGTGCGTTCGATGCCGACCAGGCCGGGGTGGTGCTCGACGCGGGCAGGGCACGCGGGCTCGGCGCACGGGTCCATGCGAACCAGCTCGGCCACGGACCCGGCGTCCGGGTCGCCGTGAAGGCACGGGCAGCCTCCGCCGACCATTGCACGTACCTCAGCGACGACGACGTCGAGCTGTTGGCCGGCTCGGCGACCGTCGCCACGCTCCTCCCCGCGTGCGACTTCTCGTTGCGTGCCCCGTACCCGGACGCGCGTCGGCTCCTCGATGCGGGGGTCACGGTCGCCCTTGCCACGGACTGCAACCCAGGGACGAGCTACACCACGAGCATGCCGCTGTGCATCGCGCTCGCCGTGCGCGAGCTCCACATGTCGCCGGAGGAGGCGCTCGCCGCCGCGACGCTGGGCGGGGCGAAGGCGCTCCGGCGTGACGACGTGGGCCATCTGCGCCACGGCGCGCGGGCGGACCTCGCCGTGCTCGACGCACCGACGTACCTCCACCTCCCGTACCGGCCGGGGGTCCCGCTCGTCGGAGCGACGTGGAAGGACGGTGCGCGTACGCCGCCCACCGGGCGTTGAGCACTAGCGCGCCGGCCCCGCCGGCGCCGTGGACGTCGACGCCACGGCCGGGGCGCCGACCCGCCCGGCCGGATCAGTCGGCGCAGAGTGTGCGCGCGAGCTCCCGCAGGCTCTCGAGCATGCCTAGCGCGTCGTCGTCGGTCGTGAGCCAGTTCATCACGCCCGCCCGCAGGTAGGTCCGCCCGCGCAGCTTCGTGGTGGAGACCCATGCCTCGCCCGAGACCTCGAGGGCACGCTGCAGCCGGTCCTGGTGTTCGTCGAGCTGTACCTCGGACATCCCGGCCACGAGGTGGCGGAAGCAGACGACCGAGAGGTCGGGCTGCGCCACGGCGGTCTCGAAGTCGTCGGAACCGTCGAGCTCGGCGGCGAGGACGGCCGCGACGTCGTTGTCGTGCTCGACGAGGCGGGCGAAACCTTCGCTCCCAACGTGCTTCCAGCAGGTCCAGAGCTTGAGGGCACGGAAGCGGCGCGTGCCCTCCATCGAGTACTCGAGCCAGTTGAGCGGCTCGGTTTCGGGCATCGCGGACCGGTAGTACTCCGGCGAACGCGAGAAGGTCCGGTGCAGGTCCTCACGGTGGCGCACTACGAGGCCGCCGATGTCGTAGGCCTGGAACAGCCATTTGTGCGGGTCGACGGTGACCGAGTCGGCGAGCTCGAGGCCCGGCACGCGACCTGCGTCGCGCGCCGACAGCCGCGCCGCACCCCCGAACGCGGCGTCCACGTGGAGCCACAGCCCTTCGCGTCGGGCCAGCTCGGCGAGGCCGGGGACGTCGTCGACCGACCCGGTGTTGGTGGACCCGCACACGGCGGCGATGCACAAGGGGACGAGCCCGGCCGCCCGGTCCTCGGCGATCCGGCGAGCGACGGGCACGGCCTGCAGTCGGTACCGCTCGTCGCTCTCCACGACGACGAGGGCCTCGGGCGCGAAGCCGAGCATGTCGAGGGCGCGGCCGACGGAGAAGTGCGCCTGGTCGGAGACGTAGACCCGGGCGCGTTCGAGCGTCCGGCCTCGCGGCGGACCCTCGGCTCCGACCAGGTGGGGGAGGTGCCGGTCGCGCGCGACCGTCATCGCCATGATGTTGGCCATCACCCCGCCGGAGGTGAGCACCGCCCAGCCGTCGGGCCCGGCGCCGACGAGATCCGCGAGCCAGCGAGTCACCTCCTCCTCGACGAGCGCGCCGATCGGGCCGGAGTGGAAGACGTCGATCCCCTGGTGGAACACCTGGCAGAGCAGCTCCCCCATGACCGACATCGGGAGAGGCGGCGGCGTGAAGTAGGAGAAGGACCGGGGGTGGTAGGCGTTGTACGCGTAGGGCGCGACCCGCTCACGGACCTCACTGAGCACCACCGACGAGGACTGAGGGGTCGCCGGGGCGGGTGCCGGACCACCCGAAGGACCGAAGAAGCGCGCCCGCAGCTCCTCGTAGGAGTCGGGACCGACGGGACGGACGAGCGCTTCGTCGTACAGGTAGTCGAGGGCGAGCGCCCATGCGTCACGGCCGAGCTCCTCGAGCGCTTTGCGCGCGCCGTCCGCCGGGAGGTCGAACATCGCCGGCTCGGGATGCCAGTCGAACCCTTCCGCATTTCGAGGGTGGCCGCGGCGGAGGAGAGGCGTCGTGTCGTCCATGGCGCGATGCTCGCGCGCCGGGCGTGTGCACCGCGCTCCGGCCTCAGGCCTTGCCTGGCCGATCCGGGCGGATCCGGAGAGGAGCGAAGCGGAGCTGAGCTGAGCGGCGAGCCACTTGTCAGGCGTCGAGCACGGGTGAATGCTGGGCCGATCTGAGAAGGAGGAAGGGTGATGGCGGACATCGTGAGAGCCGCGCTGGTGCAGACGAGGTGGACCGGCGACAAAGAGTCGATGATCGATTCAAGCTTCGTGCTGGCGAAGGAGGCGGCCTCGCAGGGGGCGCAGGTGCTCTGCTTCCAGGAGCTCTTCTACGGGCCGTACTTCTGTCAGGTCCAGGATCCCACGTACTACGCGTACGCGGAGCCGATCCCGGGTCCAACGACCGAGAGGGTGCGGGAGCTCGCCAGGGAGACCGAGATGGTGGTCATCGCACCGGTCTACGAAGAGGAGCAGCCGGGCGTCTACTACAACACGGCGGTCGTGGTCGACGCGGACGGCCGCGACCTCGGCCGCTACCGCAAGCACCACATCCCGCAGGTGAAGGGGTTCTTCGAGAAGTACTACTTCCGCCCGGGGAACCTCGGCTTCCCGGTCTTCGACACCGCGGTGGGCCGCATAGGGGTCTACATCTGCTACGACCGCCACTTCCCCGAGGGCTGGCGGGCCCTCGGGCTCGCGGGCGCGCGCATCGTCTTCAACCCGTCGGCGACGAGCCGTGGGCTGTCGTCCTACCTGTGGAACCTGGAGCAGCCGGCGGCCGCCGTGGCCAACGAGTACTTCGTCGGGGCCATCAACCGGGTGGGCGTCGAGCCGCTGGGCGACGACGACTTCTACGGCGGCTCGTACTTCTGCGATCCGCGCGGCCAGCTCGTCGGGGACGCCGCGTCGGGAACCGACGACGAGGTGATCGTCCGCGACCTCGACATGGGGGTCTTGGAAGAGGTGCGCCAGCTCTGGGCCTTCTACCGTGACCGGCGTCCCGACGCGTACGGCCCGCTCGTAGCGCCATGAGCCGGCTCCTCGTCGAAGGCGGCACCGTCGTCACCGCGTCGGGGATCGCCCCCGCCGACGTGCTGATCGACGGCGAGCACGTCGCGGCGCTGCTCGCCCCCGGGAGCGCCCCGGAGTCGGCGGACCTCGCGCGTGTGGACGCGGTCGGAAAGTTCGTGCTGCCCGGCGGGATCGACGTCCACACGCACATGGAGATGCCCTTCGGGGGCACGTACTCCGCGGACACGTTCTTCACCGGGACCCGCGCCGCAGCACACGGCGGCACGACGACGATCGTCGACTTCGCCATCCAGCCGCGCGGCGGCTCCGCGCGAGAGGGCCTCGACACCTGGATGGCACGCGCGGAGGGGCACTGCGCGATCGACTTCGGCTTCCACATGATCCTCTCGGACGTCAACGAGCCGGTGCTCAAGGAGATGCACGGGCTCGTCGCCGACGGGGTCACCAGCTTCAAGTTGTTCATGGCCTACCCCGGTGTCTTCTACTCCGACGACGGCAAGATCCTGCAGGCGATGCAGACCGCTGCCGACACCGGTGCCGTGGTCATGATGCACGCCGAGAACGGCATCGCCATCGACGTGCTGGTCGCCCAGGCGCTCGCCGCGGGTCGGGGCGAGCCGAGCATGCACGGGGAGACGCGGCCCTCGGTCCTCGAGGGCGAGGCGACGCACCGTGCGATCGTGCTCGCGGGCGTGGCGGGCTGTCCCCTCTACGTCGTCCACCTCTCGGCCAAGGAAGCGTTGGCCGAGGTCGCCGCGGCACGCGACGCGGGGCGGCAGGTCTTCGCGGAGACCTGCCCCCAGTACCTGTTCCTCGACGAGTCGCTCATGGCGGGCCCGGACCTCGAGGGCGCGAAGTACGTCTGCTCGCCACCGATCCGGGCGCGCGCCCACCACGAAGCGCTATGGCGCGGGCTCGGCACCGACGACCTGTCGGTGGTCTCGACGGACCACTGCCCCTTCTGCATGAAGGACCAGAAGGAGCTCGGGCGCGGGGACTTCTCGAAGATCCCGAACGGTCTGCCGGGCGTGGAGCATCGAATGGACCTCGTCTACCAGGGTGTCGTCCAGGGGAGGATCTCGCTCGCGCGTTGGGTGGAGCTCACCTCGACGGCGCCCGCCCGCCTCTTCGGTCTCTATCCGAAGAAGGGATCGCTGCTCCCCGGCGCCGACGCCGACCTCGTCGTGTACGACCCGACGCGCACCCACACGCTCTCGGTTTCGGCGCACCACATGGCGGTGGACTACTCCGCGTACGAGGGGATGGAGGTGACGGGAGCCGTGGAGACGGTGATCTCCCGAGGCGAGGTCGTGATCGAGCACGGCGCGTTCAAGGGGCGTGACGGCCACGGACGGTTCGTCCGACGGGCGCCCTTCTCGGGAGTGGACGTCCCACGGGGTGGGGCAGGTGGACGATGAAGTTCGGACTGGTCCTGCAGACCGATCCCCCCGCCACGCGACTCGTCGAACTGGCAAAGCGCGCCGAGGGCCTCGGCTTCTCCTCGGTGTGGACGTTCGACTCACCGGTGCTCTGGCAGGAGCCCTTCGTCATCTACCCCCGCATCCTGGAGGCGACCGAGCGCGTGATGGTCGGGCCGATGGTGACGAACCCACGCTCGAGGGAGTGGCCCGTCACGGCGTCGTTGTTCGCAACCCTGAACGACATGTTCGGTAACCGGACCATCTGCGGCATCGGACGCGGCGACTCCGCGGTCCGGGTGATCGGCGAGCGCCCGACGACTGTGGAGGAGGTCGGCGCCTGCATCCGGACGGTGAGGGCGATGGTCTGCGGCGAGGAGGTGGAGCTCCACGGCAAGCTCGTCCGCTTCCCCTGGGTGAAAGACGGGACGCTCGAGGTGTGGATGGCCGCCTACGGCCCCAAGGCGCTCGCCGTCGCAGGCCGGGAGGCCGACGGTCTCATCCTCCAGCTGGCCGACCCCTTCGTGATCTCCTGGGCGATCGGCCGTTTCCGGGCGGCGGCCGAGGAGGCGGGCCGAGACCCCGATGCCCTTACCGTCTGCGTGGCGGCCCCCGCCTACATCGGCGACGACCTGGCGCACCAGCGGGACCAGGTGCGCTGGTTCGGGGGGATGGTGGGCAACCACGTGGCCGACCTCGTCGCGCGCTACGGCCAGGAGTCCGGCGCGGTCCCGGCGGCGCTGACCGCGTACATCGAGGGCCGAAGAGGCTACGACTACGCGCACCACGGTCGGACCGGAAACCCCGACACCGAGTTCGTCCCCGACGAGATCGTGGACCGCTTCTGCGTCCTCGGAACCACCGCCGACCACGTGGCAAAGCTGGGCGAGCTCGAAGGTCTCGGGGTCTCGCACTTCGCGCTCTACCTGATGCACGACGCCCAGGACGCCACCCTCACCGCCTACGGCGACCAGGTCGTGCCGGCGCTCGCCGGGAACTGACCTCTCTCCGCCATCCCGATCGCCGGCGGCGTCCCCCTACGTCCTTGGTCAGGAGCGGGTGTCGATCACGATACGACCGCGTACCGACCCGGCGAGCACCGCGCCGGAGAGGCCGACGACCTCTTCCATCGGCCTGACCTCGTGCACGGAGTCGACCAGGGAGACGGGCAGCTGCTCAGCGATACGGGCCCACGCCTCGGCCCGGCGTTCCGTGGAGCACATGACGGAGTCGATGCCGACGAGCGTCACCGCGCGCAAGATGAACGGCAGCACCGTCGTGGGAAGACCGCTCCCGCCTGCCAGCCCACACGCCGCGACCGCTCCTCCGTACCGGGTCTGCGCGATCGCGTTGGCGAGCGTGGTGCCTCCGACCGTATCGACCACACCGGCCCAACGCTCCGACTGGAGTGGTCGCTCCACCGCTACGGCGAGCACGTCGCGTTCGATGACCTCCCCCGCTCCCAGCGAGCGGAGGTACCCCTCCAGTTCGGGGCGACCGGTGGAGGCCGCGACCCTGTAGCCCGCGCTCGCAAGTAGCGCCACGGCGAAGCTGCCGACGCCTCCCCCGGCTCCCGTGACGAGCACCTGGGGATCGGACGAAGCCGAGAGCCCCCTTCCTTCGAGCTCGAGAATGCAGAGCATCGCGGTGAGCCCTGCCGTGCCGACCGCCATGCACCTGCGCAAGTCGAAGGCTTCTGGCGGTCGTACCACCCATTCCGGACGGACGCACTGCAGCTCGCTGTAGCCGCCCGGATGGCTCTCACCAAGCCCCCAGCCGGTGACGATGACCTCGTCACCGGGCTCGAGGGACGGATCCCTCGACTCGACGACCTTCCCGGCAAGGTCGATGCCGCACGTCATCGGGAAGGTTCGGATCACTTTTCCACGGCCGGTCACCGCCAGGGCGTCCTTGTAGTTGAGCGACGAGTAGACGACCGCAACCGTCACGTCCTCGTCCGGCAGGTCCTGATCGGAAAGTTCGACGAGCGTCGCGGGACCGGGGGCGGGGGCGACAACCGCGCGGAACCTGGCCACCGGGCATGTATAGCCGAGACGACCACGCGTGCAGACCGGTGGCGGGTCGGTTCTCGATCGGCGGCCGGTCAATCATCGGTCGTGAGGTCCGCACGTTGCGTCCTCGACCATCGCCTGCCGTCCGGGGTCGGGTTCTTCTTGGATCTCACGTGGGCGCCTGCGTAGTCTGAGGTCGAGGGCAGGACGCAGAATCGTCGCGTCGTGCGACGAGGTGGAGACGTGCCCTGGACGGCTCAACGTTGACGACGAAGCGCATCCTTCTCGACTGCGATCCCGGCCACGACGACGCCATTGCGATCCTCCTCGCGGCCGGTACGACGAGGGCCGAGCTCGTCGGGATCACGACGGTCGCCGGTAATCAGACCTTGGACAAGACGACCCGTAACGCGCTGGCTGTCGCGACCGTCGGTCGGATCGGCGACATCCCTGTCTTCGCCGGACACGATCGGCCGCTCGTCCGTCCCCTGCGCACCGCACCACGGTTCCACGGAGAGAGCGGGCTGGACGGCCCGTCCAGGATCGTTCCGGACCGCGACGCCAGCTCGGGCCATGCGGTGGACTTCATCGTCGAGAGCGTGATGTCATCACCGGGCGACGTGAGCCTCGTCGCAACCGGGCCGCTCACCAACGTCGCTGCCGCGCTGCGTCGAGAGCCCCGGGTTGCCCAAGCGGTCCACGAGTTCGTGATCATGGGCGGCGCCTACGGGCCCGGGAACGTCACCCAGACGGCGGAGTTCAACATCTTCGTCGATCCGGAGGCGGCCGCTATCGTCTTCGGCGCGCCGTGGTCGGTGACGATGGTCACGCTCGACGTGACCCACCAGGCCGGTTGTACCCGGCACGTGCAGCGGCGGATCGAGGAGCTCGGCACTCCCGTTGGCGGGTTCGTCTCGCGGCTGCTCGAGTTCTACCGAGGCGCCTATCTGCGCCACACGGATTTGAGCGACCCACCTGTGCACGACCCGTGTGCGATCGCATACGTCCTCTCGCCTGAGATCTTCGAGACGAGGTCGGCGGCCATCGATGTGGAACTGACCGGGCGCTGGACTGCCGGGACGACCGTGGTTCGCTTCGCAGAAGCTAGGGAGCCGCCCGCGGGTCGCGACCTCGAGCATCTCGACCCGCGCCACCGGGTCCCCGTGCGCATCGATTCGGAGGCCTTGTACGAGTTGATCATCGAAGCGCTGCGAAAACTCGCATGATGTACCGCAGGCCGGTCCGGACGCTCGACCCGAGCTTCGCGGATGAGGAGCTCGTCTGCGCCCTCGTGAACGAGCTGGGATAGCAGGGACCCGCCGCATGTTCGTCTGCACGATTGGTGACGCGGTCGTCGACGTTGTCGTCGAGCTCTCGAGACTTCCGGTGGTCGACGACGACGTTCCCGGTCGTATCTCGCTCTCCAACGGCGGCCAGGCGAGCAACGTCGCCGCCTGGTGCAGCGCGCTCGGCGCGCGGGCTGCCGTCGTGTCGAAGGTGGGAGACGATCTCGCCGGCGACCTGGTCGCGGGCCTTCTCGACCGTCACGGGGTGGAGCTGCTCGGGTCTCGGGAGACCGGCGGTCGGGAACCGACGGGAACGGTCGTCTCGCTCGTCACTCCGGGGGGAGAGCGGTCCATGGTCTCGGACCGGGGAGCGGCGGCGGGACTGTGCGCGGACGACATCCGGGCGGAGTGGTTCCGAGGATGCGACTGGCTGCACGTTTCCGGGTACTCGCTCTTCGGTCCGGATGCCGGGGCAGCGGCGACCGTCGCCGCCGGGTATGCGCACGGGATGGGGGCGACCGTCAGCGTGGACGTGTCCGCGGCGACGCTCGTCGAGTCGGTCGGCGCCTCCGAGGCGAACCGGCGGATCGGTGCCTGCTCACCGGACGTCGTCTTCGCGAACGACGCGGAGCGCGGAGCCATCGGCCACATCGAGGGGACGACCATGGTGGTCAAGCTCGGCAGTAGCGGGTTCGTGCTCCACGACGCCGACGGACAGAGGACCTGGGCGGCGCTCGAGGCGGAGACCGTGCGGGACGCCACGGGCGCCGGTGACGCGTTTGCTGCCGGGTGGATAGTCGGAGGTCCCGAGCTTGCGCGTCTCTCGGCGCGGGCGTGTCTCGGGCACGTCGGCGCGATGCCGCCGCTCGGTGAACCGCTTCGGCTCGTCGAGCGGTGACGGCACCCCGAACGGGTCGGCCCGTCCGGTGCGGCCCCCGGGCACCCACCGAGGAACGGTGAGCTCCGCCGGTACGCTCGTGGGCGTGCCCCGCGTCAGGCGCGGAGCTCTTCGGGGACGACGACGAGGTCGACGGTGCGACCGCCGCGCCACACCGTGACCGGTACCTCACGCCCGATGCTCCCCTCGCCCATGAGGCCCTGGAGCTGGGCGACGCTCTGCACCGACTGACCGTCCACCGACAGCAGCACGTCGCCGGTGCGGACGCCGGCTCGAGCCGCCGGGCTCGCACCGACGACCATCGTCACCTCGATCGCCGCCTTCTGGTCGGCCCGGCGGAGGTCCGGGGGAAGCGGCCTCGGTCCACCCGCGATGCCGAGGTGCGCGCGCTTCACCCGCCCGTCCCTGATGAGGGACGCGATGATGCGTCGCGTCGTGGCGTTGATCGGCACCGCCATGCCCAGTCCCTGACCCACCCACGGTCCGACCACCGCGGTGTTGATCCCGACCACCCGTGCGCGGCCGTCGGCGAGCGCGCCCCCGGAGTTGCCAGGGTGCAGGGCGGCGTCGGTCTGGATGACGTCGTCCACCACACGGGTGGCGCTGCCCGAGGACGTCGCGAGCGAGCGACCGAGCCCGCTCACGACGCCCGCGCTCACCGAACCGGCGAACCCGAGCGGGTTGCCCACGGCCACGACGAGCTGCCCGACGACGAGCCCCTCCGCGTCACCGAGCGCCGCGGCCCGCGGCGGCGCATCGGCCGAGGAGAGCCGCAGGCGGAGAACGGCGAGATCGGAGAGCGGGTCGGTCCCAGCGACGTCGAACTCCCACTCCGTGCCGGTGCCGAACGCAGCAGAGCCGCCACTCGCTGCACCGACCACGTGAGCGGAGGTCACGAGCAGACCGTCGGGCGCGATCACGACCGCAGAGCCCGCCCCGCCGCGACCTGCCCCGCGGCCGGGGATCCGGACACTCGCCACCGCAGGCGAGAGGGTCCGGACGACGGAGCTGACGACGGCCGAGTAGGCGTCGAGCGCCTCGCCCCCGTCGGGCGTCCCCACCTCGTCGAGCGCGGACGTCCCGTCCAGACCGGTGACGACGGCCGTGGTCATGCCGTCCCCGACTCCTCGCCGCCGGACTCGACGAACGTCACCCGGATGTCGAGCTCGTCTGCGCCCCGCACGACCCGGAGGTCCAGCGCCTCGCCGTCCGTCAGCGCGCCGAGCACGTCGAAGAGGTCGTCAGGGGAGCCGAGCGGCTGCCCGCCGGCCTCGACGAGGAGGTCCCCCGCGCGGACGCCGGCTCGCGCTGCGGGGCCGTCCTCGTCGACTGCCCGCACGAGCAGACCCTCGCGCCCGGGGAGCCCGACCGCCGCCCGCAGGCGTCGCGCCGCCCGCGACGGCAGCAGCGCAAGGCCGAGGTACCGACGGCTGGGCGACTCCCCACGGGCGAGCGCGTCCACGCGGCGGCGGAGATCGGCGTCGGCCGGGATGGCGAGGTAGAAGCCCTCACCGATCCGGTGGGTGTTCACGCCGACCAACGTGCCGGCCGCGTCGACGACCGGACTGCCCGACGAGCCGCGAGCGAGCGGCGCGGTGTGCTCGACGCCGGCCGGGACGAGGCGTCCCCTCGGACCGCGGAAAGGTCGGGCCGAGGACGAGACCGTGCCGACGGTGACCCGCACGCCACCGCCAGCGGGCGAAGTCACCGCGAACACCGTCGCCCCGAGGCCGAGGTCACCCTCGTGCCACTCGAGCGCCGGGGCGCCGGCGGTCGGCACGTGCACCACCGCCAGATCGCTGTCCACGTCGACGCCGGCGACCGTGCCCTGCTCGACCCGCCCGTCGGCGAAGCTGACCGTCGTCTCGGCCCCCCGGAGGTTGTGCGCGTTGGTCAGGACCGCACCGTCACCGATCACGATCCCGGCGCCACGGCCGGGTCCGCGGCCGATCCGCACGACACTCGCCGCCGCCTTATCCGCCACCTGCTCCACGGCCTGCTGCATTTCCTCGATCACTGCCACTTGAGGTCCTCCCTCGCTGATCCCTTGTAACTAGTAACTTGCAAGTTACTACCGGTCCTGGCGACTCGTGACACCGGAGGCGAAAATGGCGCACATGCAGGAACGACCAGACGACGGACTGGACGCGGCGCTCACCCGGATCGGCGACCGGTGGTCCCTCCTCGTGGTGAGCGCCCTGCTTGGCGGGGCCATGCGCTTCAACGAGCTGCAGGAGTCGCTCGGTGCGATCGCCTCGAACGTGCTCGCGCAACGGCTCCGCCACTTGGAGGGGCTCGGGTTGGTCGTCGCGACCCCGTACTCGAGTCGTCCGCCGCGCTACAGCTACGGGCTCACTGTCTCGGGACGGGACCTCGCCGGTGCGGTACGGCTCCTCGCTCGTTGGGGGGCCGAGCAGGCGGGGACGCCCGTCGATGGCCCCGTTCACGACGAGTGCGGAACGGCGCTCGAGGCCCACTGGTACTGTCCCACCTGCGCGCGGACCGTCACCGACGAAGAGCTGGGTGAGCCGGGCTTCATCTGACCGGCGCAGCACCGTGCGATCGGCGGCGTCGAGCGCAGTAGCGTCACGTCGGTCGACCATCCGGTCGAACCCAGACGGTGGAGGCGCTGATGCGGGTCACGGGCCT
Organism: Acidimicrobiales bacterium; assembly: GCA_030043315.1. Classification (GTDB taxonomy): domain Bacteria; phylum Actinomycetota; class Acidimicrobiia; order Acidimicrobiales; family RAAP-2; genus JAJYVT01. The sequence continues at coordinate 3,850 of JASHYA010000156.1, read as the reverse complement.
GTTCTTGAACGCCCAGCGGACGCTGGAGGTGCCCGCGGGCACCGCCGTCTTCCGCGAGGGTGACGCCGGCCAGGAGATGTACGGGATCGTCGACGGCACGTTGGAGCTCCGCTCGGCCGGCAAGGTGCTGAGGACGCTCGGCCCCGACGACGTCTTCGGCGAGATGGCGCTGATCGACAAGACGCCACGCTCCGCGACAGCGGTTGCGGTGACCGACTGCGTGCTCGCGGCGATCGACCAAAAGCGGTTCCTCTTCCTCGTCCAGGAGACGCCGATGTTCGCCCTCCAGGTGATGTCGGCGATGGCATCTCGGCTGCGAGGGGACGCCTCCGACTCCGACGGGAGCTGAAGCCGCCGCGATGACGGCCAGGGCGCGGTCGCACGTCGCGCTGCTCCGCGGCGTGAACGTGTCGGGCGCCAACAGGATCTCGATGCCGGTCCTGCGCGAGGTGGTCGAGTCGCTCGGCCACGAAGAGGTCGTCACCTACCTCCAGAGCGGCAACGTCGTGTTCGCTGCACGAGCGCCCGGCGCCAAGGACCCGACGATCGCCAGAGCCATGGAGGCGACGATCGCCGAGCGACTGGGCGTGCACGTCTCGGTGATCGTCGTGCGGGCTGCGGAGCTCATGGACGTCGTCCGGGTCAACCCGTTCCCGGGCGTGACCGACCATCGGTTGCTGCACGTCGCGTTCCTCCCCCAACCACCGGACGAAGGAGGCGTCGCGGCGGTCGCCGCCGCCGTCGGACGTGCACGGGGGAAGGGATCTCGAGACGACGCGCGCGTCGTCGGGCGAGCGCTCTACCTGTGGACCCCGGACGGGTTCGGACGCAGTGCGCTCGGCGTGGAGCTCGGCCGGGGAGGCACGAACCGCACCCCGATGCGCGAGGGCACGGCGCGCAACTGGGCGACGGTCACTGCCCTCGTCGAGCTCGTGGCTTCCTGAGGGGACGCTGGGGCGATGGGCCTCGTGCCGCGCTACCCGATCCGTACGGAGAGGCTCGTGCTGCGGCCGCTCACCCAGGCAGATCTCGATGGGCTCGTCACCTACCGGTCGTTGCCGGAGGTGTGCCGGTACGTGCCGTTCGAGCCGATGGACGCGGACGCGGTACGCGAGCAGCTCGCGACCCACTGGGCGCGGCGTGGGCTCGACGAAGACGGGCAGTCCCTCGGCCTGGGGGTCGAGCTCGTCGGCGAAGGTGTCCTGATCGGCGACGTCCTGTTGCGCTGGACCTCGGAGGAGCACCGGAGCGGAGAGGTCGGCTACGTCTTCCATCCCGGGTACGCGCGGCACGGCTACGCCACGGAGGCAGTCCACGGCCTGCTTCACCTGGCCTTCGACGACCTGGGGCTGCACCGCGTCACCGCCAGGGTTGATCTGCGGAACACGCCGTCGGCGCGGCTGGCAAGACGGCTCGGGATGCGCGAAGAAGCGCACCTCAGGGAGAACGAGTGCTTCAAAGGGGAGTGGTCGGACGAGCTCGACTTCGCGATCCTCGAGCAGGAGTGGCGGGCCCAGCACGTGGACGGCTGTCCCGACCCGACGCTCCCGGTGGCCGCGACGGTCGTCCGGATCCCGGACCTCGCAGGCCGGGAGCTGCGCGACGCCGCGCTCGAGATCTACGACCGGCCCATCGGGGTCCACCTCCTGTACCGCCACCCTCTGACCGGCGCGGAGCACTATCTCATCCGCTACCCGCCGGGACTGACGGCCGCGTCGCACCGTCACAGCGCCGCCCACACCTTCATCGTCTTGGACGGCGAGCTCGAGGTCGAGGGCGAACGGCTCGGGCCCGGCTCGTACTGCCACTTTCCAGCGGGCACTGTGATGCACCACGCGCCCGCGGGTGCACGCGGCTGCACGTTCGTCGCGGTGTTCGACGGCCCCCAGGACGTCGAGCTCGTCGACGGCGAGGGGTGACCGGTACCTAGGATGTGCGCGTGTGCCGGAACATCACCACGTTGCGTGGCCTCGAGCCGGCGGCCACCGCAGAGGAGATCGAGGCGGCGGCCCGCCAGTACGTCCGCAAGGTCAGCGGGGTCGCGCGGACCTCGGTCGCGAACGATGCCGCATTCGGAGAGGCCGTGGAGGAGATCGCCGCAGCGACGACGCGGCTGCTCGAGCGGCTCCCGCCGCGCCGGCAACCGCCACCGACGTTGCCGCCGCTCCGGCGTCTTGCGTCAGGATCGTCCACCGGCCCACGCTGACACCCGCGCGGGCCGGGTGGTCGCGACGCGGTGCGCGTCGTCGAAGGTGAGGGATTTATCCCACGAGCGACTCGATCTGCTTCGCGAGTTTGTCCTCGATCTCGAAATTCCACGCGGTCTCCCCCACGTCCACCACGAGGAACAGTTCCGAGACGACCAGCGTCTCCACCGCCATCACCCCGAGGTGCTCCACCCACTTGCCGATGCCGATCTTCAAGGTGAAGTCCTCAGGCGTGCCCGAGATGAGGATCGACAGCGCCCGGTCGGCGTCGACGACGCCTCGCAGGAAGCCGCCCTTCTTCGCCTGCAGCAGGGTGCCCTGTGTGCTCGGGTCGGAGCTCTGCACGGTGAAGCCGTCGGACTCGAGGTACGAAGAGATCTTCTGTTGCAGCTCTGCAAGGTCCGTGCCCTTGCCCTGGAAATGCATGACCTTCTCGCCGATCATCGATCCTCCTTCGGGCCGGGGCCGCACGCACGGCTCGCCTGGGCGATCGTACCCACGTGAGCGTCGTCCGCGTCATTCGCCGTGCGGGCCTGGGGCTCACGCTGGGGCCCCCGCGCGTCTGTCCCGGCATTTCGGCTGCCCATGACGATGCCGCCCACGATCAAGACGAGGCTCACCGCCTGAGCGACCGAGACGCCGGATCTGAGCAGCACCACCGCTTCCACGCCGGTGAAGACGGGAATCAGGTAGTAGACGAACCCCGCCCTCGCCGTGCCGATCAATGCGATGGACCGATTCCACGCAAGGTAGGCGAGCGCGGACGCTCCGATCCCCGCGTAGCCGACGCCGAGGATCGTCTCGCCGTGGACGGGCGTGGACGCGGTCGTGAGCGCCTGAGCGAGGTAGACGGGCAGGAGCACGACGAGGCCGGCCGCGATCGAGGCGACGAGGAAGGACAGACCACGAACCTCGGCCGGCTTGTGACGGACGAGGGCGCTGTAGACCGCGAAGAGCGCGGTCGCCAACAGCATGATGAGGTCCCCCTCGTGAAAGGAGAGATTGGACAGCACCTTCACGGACCCACCGCTGATGAGGACGACAACGCCGCACGCTCCGATGAACAGACCTGCGGCGCGGCGCCAGCTGAGACGCTTCCGGTCGATCAGGGCGGTGAGGAGGACGAGAAAGATGGGCGATGCCACCGCGAGGAGGGAGAGGTTTATCGCGGACGTCGTCTCCCCCGCGAAGTACAGCAGCGTGTTGAATGCGGACACCCCGACGACTCCGCTGAGGAGCAGGTATCGCCAGTGCCGCTTGATGGCCGGCCAGTCAGCGCGAAGTCCCCGGAGCGAGAAGGGGACGAGGACGGCCAAGCCCACCAGCCAGCGCCAGAAGTCCAGCTCCACGGGCCACGTCGTCTGGCGAAGTGCTCTGGCGACGACGAAATTGCCTGACCAGATGGCGGTCGCGACGACCGCGAGGACGGTACCCGCGAGAAGGGGCGAGCGGGCGCCGCGCCACCGCGCACGAAGGGGATTCGAGCGATCCACGCGTGAGCTCACGGTCTCGGCCAAGGCCACAGTCTGCAGGTCCTCCGGCGACGTTACCCGTCGATCGGGACGGCTCGACCCGTGGGAGTGCCGATCCCCGGCGAAAGGAGTGGCCCGTCGTCCCTGGCCCGTTCGCGACAGGGGCGATCC